>NZ_JAAAHR010000330.1:0-2992 GCF_009908215.1 Nonomuraea sp. K271
GCGTTGGGTGAGCTGGTGGCGGCGGCGCCGGAGCGGTCGGGGTACAGCGAGATCACGTATGACCGTAGTGATGGTGTGGGGGTGGTGAGTTTCGACTTCTACAACGGGGCGATGTCGACGGAGCAGTGCCGGCGGTTGGCGGCGGCGTTGCGGTATGCGGCGGCGCAGGATACGCGGGTGCTGGTGGTGCGGGGTGGGGAGGTGTTCTCCAACGGCATTCATCTGAATGTGATCGAGGCGGCGCGGCATCCGGAGTTGGAGGCGTGGATGAACATCAACGCCATCAATGCGGTGTGCCGGGAGATCGTGGGGTGTACGGGGCAGTTGGTGGTGACGTCGTTGGGCGGTAACGCGGGTGCCGGTGGGGTGATGATGGGGTTGGGTGCGGATCGGGTGGTGGTGCGTGACGGGGTGATGTTGAATCCGCATTATCGGACGATGGGGTTGTTCGGGAGTGAGTTCTGGACGTATGTGCTGCCGCGTCGGGTGGGGGCGGAGCAGGCGTTGCGGTTGACGCAGGAGGCGTTGCCGATCGGGGCGGCTGAGGCGGTGGAGCTGGGGCTGGCGGACAAGCTGCTGGTGGGGTCACGGTTGGAGTTCGAGCGGAGGGTGCTGGAGTACGCGGAGCGGTTGGCGGTGGATCCGGGTTACGATCGGTTGCTGGCGGGGCGTCGGGCGGCGCGGGAGGCTGATGAGCGGCGCAAGCCGTTGGACGCGTTCCGGGCTGAGGAGCTGGCGGAGATGAGCCGGGACATGTTCGATGATCAGAATGGGTTCCGGGCGGCTCGGCGGGCGTTCGTGCACAAGGTGAAGGCTGAGGCGACGCCGGAGCATTTGGCGCGTCATCGGGAGTTGTCCGGCGCGTCGGTGGTGTCGGGCGCCGAGGCATCTCATATGTGAGATATGGTCTCGTGTTGTGGCAGATGATTACCTTGTGCGGATCGGCCGGTTGATCCGGGATGCGCGTCAGCATCGTGGTTGGACGCAGCTGCAGTTGGCGGATGCGCTGGCGACGAGTCAGAGTGCGGTCAACCGGATTGAGCGTGGCAATCAGAACATCAGTCTTGAGATGATCGCCCGGATCGGCGAGGCGCTCGACAGTGAGATCGTGTCGCTGGGTTATGCGGGGCCGATGCATCTGCGGGTGGTGGGGGGTCGCCGGCTGTCGGGTTCGATCGATGTGAAGACGTCGAAGAACGCGTGTGTGGCGTTGTTGTGTGCGTCTTTGCTGAACTCGGGGCGGACGATCCTGCGCAAGGTGGCGCGGATCGAGGAGGTCTACCGGATTCTGGAGGTGCTCGCGTCGATCGGGGTGCGGGCGCGGTGGATCAATGAGGGCAGTGATCTGGAGATCGTTCCTCCGGCTCGGCTGGAGCTGGAGGCGATGGACACGGAGGCTGCTCGGCGTACCAGGAGTGTGATCATGTTCCTGGGGCCGTTGATGCACCGGACGGAGCAGTTCCAGATTCCGTACGCGGGTGGTTGTGATCTGGGGACGCGCACGGTGCAGCCGCACATGTCGGCGTTGCGGCCGTTCGGGCTGGACATCACGGCGACGGGCGGCTTTTATCACGCGCGGGTGGATCGGGAGGTGTCGCCGTCGCGGCCGATCGTGCTGACCGAGCGGGGTGACACGGTGACGGAGAACGCGCTGCTGGCGGCGGCGCGGCATGACGGGGTGACGGTGATCCGTAACGCTTCGTCGAATTACATGGTGCAGGATCTGTGCTTCTTCCTGGAGCTGCTCGGGGTGCGGGTGGAGGGGGTGGGGACGACGACGCTGACGGTGCACGGGCTGGCTTCGATCGAGCGGGATGTCGACTACTCCCCTTCGGAGGATCCGGTGGAGGCGATGAGCCTGCTGGCGGCGGCGGTGGTGACGTCGTCGGAGCTGACGATCTGCCGGGTGCCGGTGGAGTTCCTGGAGATCGAGCTGGCGGTGCTGGAGGAGATGGGGCTCGATTGTGACCGTGGGCGTGAGTACGCCGCGGCCAACGGGCGGACGCGGCTGGTGGATCTGACGGTGCGGCCGTCGAAGCTGGTCTCCCCCATCGACAAGATTCATCCGATGCCGTTCCCGGGGCTGAACATCGACAATGTGCCGTTCTTCGCGGCGATCGCGGCGTCGGCGCAGGGTTCGACGCTGATTCATGACTGGGTGTACGACAATCGGGCGATTTATCTGACGGAGCTGACGCGGCTGGGGGCGTCGGTGAAGTTGCTGGATCCGCATCGGGTGCTGGTGGAGGGGCCGACGCGGTGGCGTAGCGCGGAGATGATGTGCCCGCCGGCGTTGCGTCCGGCGGTGGTGGTGCTGCTGGCGATGATGGCGGCGGAGGGCACGTCGGTGCTGCGGAACGTGTATGTGATCAACCGGGGTTATGAGGATCTGGCTGAGCGGCTGAACGCGCTGGGGGCGCGCATCGAGACGTTCCGCGACATCTAGCGTTTGTGTCGGTGCCGGCCGCTACGGTCTTGCTGGAATTGTGTGGTGTCCAGCGAGAGGGTGGTGGCCGGTGCGGCCTGCGGAGCTCGACCGGGTGACGGTGGCGGAGGCGGCTGACCGTTATGTGGAGTTGGTGCGGGCGAGGACGGTGACGGGGGCGTTGTCGCCGTCGACGGCGGAGGTCTACGCGCGGGACGTGGCGACGCTGGTGGAGCTGGCGGGCGAGTCGACGGTGCTGGATGATCTGACGGGCGCGGACGTCGATGCGATTCTGCTGGCGTTCGCGCGCCGGCCGGACGGCAGGCGCGCTGCGGGTTCGCGCGGGCAGGCCGGGCATGGGCAGGGCGACAGGCAGGGCGGGCAGTCGCCGGCGTCGCAGGCGCGGTTCCGGCGGTCGATCTCGGCGCTGTTCAAGCATGCGGCGCTGGCCGGGTGGGTGCAGCTGAATCCGATGACGGGGTCGGCGGTGACGGCCAAGGAGCGGGGCGGGCTGCGGCCGCAGCGGCGGGCGTTGACGCGGGAGCAGGCGCAGGGGCTGATCGGGGC
>NZ_JAAAHR010000331.1:0-2941 GCF_009908215.1 Nonomuraea sp. K271
AGCCGGCGCTGCTCCGGGCTCGGCGCCTGGCCCGGCTCATGCTCAGGCCCCTGGATCGGCTTCCGGCCTGACCCCGCCGGTCGCCGGGTCGCCCGCGCGCAGGGCGGCGTCCGTGGTGGTCGTCGCGCTGCTCGCCGCGACGGCCGGGCTGGCGTTCGACGGGGTGTTCCCGCTGTCCGCGCTGCTTCCCGTGGTCGCCCTGGCCGCCGTGGCGCCGTGCATGCTGACGCTGCTGCTGTCCGGGCGGCTGCCGCTCTGGGGCACGATCCCGATGCACGTGCTGGCCTGGCTGACCGCCGTGTCCGCGACCCTCTACCAGGCGGAGGCGTGGCTGGGAGCCGTGCCCAGCCCGGCGAGCGCGCGGGCCGCCCTGATCGGCGCGCGCGACGCGACCGGCTGGCTGCTGACCACCATCCTTCCCGCCGCCCCCGGCAGCCGGGCGATCGTGCTGGTCAGTTTCCTCGTGTGGGCGGCGACGACGGCCGGCGCGGAGCTCGCGCTGCGGTCCAGGGCCGTCCTGCTGCCCGCCCTCGCCGCGCTGCCCGTGCTCGCCGTCGCCGTCGTGCTCGGCGTCGCGGGCGTGGGCTCCGCGGTGCCGTACGCGGCCGTGTTCGCCGGGGTCGCGTTGCTGCTCGCGCTCGTCAGGGCCGGCCGGTCGGCGTGGACCTGCGTGGCCGGCGTGCCGCTGCTGGCCTGCCTGGTGCTTGCCGCCGTCGTGGCGGCGCCCGTCCTGCCCATGGCGGACCGCCCGTACGACGTGCGCCGGCTGGTCGAACAGCCGCCCCCGCGCCCGATCTCCGGAGTGAGCGCCCTCGACCAGGTGTCGGCGTGGCTGCAGCACCCCCAGCGCGAGCTGTTCACCGTCAGCACCACCTCCGACGCCAACCTCCGGCTGGCCGTCCTCGACACCTTCGACGGCGTCACCTGGGGGTCGAACGCCGGATTCGTTCCCACGGGCGGGCGCGTGCCCGGCGACCAGGGCTCCCGCGATACCGTACGGCAGCGGCTCACGCTGCAGAAGCTGCCCGGCCCGTGGCTGCCCGCCGCCGACCGCCCGCTGCTCGCCGAAGGCGCCGGCATCGTGGTCGACCCGGCCACCGGCATGCTGGCCAGCGCGCGGGCCGGTGAGGGCATGACGTACGAGGTGACGTCAGGGGTGCGCCGCTACGTCTCCGGCGAGCTGCGGAACGTGACCCCGCTCGACGACCCCACCCTGGTCAGCCTGCCGGACGGCCCCGACGGGCGTACGCCGCCGCAGCGCGACGGCTTCGCCGAGATCGCCCGCCGCGCCACGGCGGGGGCGCGCGGCCCCGCCCAGCAGGCCGCGCGGCTGGCAACGTATCTGCGCGAACACGCCAAGAACGACGTCACCGCGCCGCCGGGGCACGGTTACCGGGCGATCGAGTTCTTCCTCACCGAGTCGCGCAGGGGGACGACCGAGCAGTTCGCCGCGTCGTTCGCGCTGCTCGCCCGCTCTCTCGGACTTCCCAGCAGGATCGTCGTCGGCTTCCGCCCCGGCGAGGCGGCGGAGGGCGGCGTACGGCAGGTGCGCGGCGGGGACGTGCTCGCGTGGGCCGAGGTCGGGTTCGAGGGGATCGGGTGGGTGCCGTTCTACCCGACGCCCTCGCGCACCCGCTCCGGCGGGGGCGGCGACGTGGCGGAGGGCACGCCGAAGCAGGCCAAGGAGATCGAGCAGGCGATCAACAGCGACTCCTCCGAACCCCGGCCGACACCGACCACCGCGGGACGCCCCACCCCCGCGCGGACCGCGAAGCCCGGGAAACCCGCGGATTCCGGCGCCACGGCCGGGCCGCTCGTCTGGGTGGCGGTCGCGGCGGGCGCGGTCCTGGTCTACGCGCTCGCCGTGGCCGTCGTGCCGCCCCTGCGTCGCATGCGCCGTCGCCGCCGCGGCGCCACCCCGGCGGCGCGGGTGGCGGGCGCGTGGCGGGAGACCGTGCTCCGGTTGCGCGGCGCCGGGATCCCGCGCTCGGGCACGCTGGCGGCGCGCGAAGTGGCTGTACTGGCCGAATCCGCTCTGGGGACGGCGGCGCGGGAGCCGTTGACGGCGCTCGCCGAACTGGCGAACCGCGCGAGGTTCGGCGACGCGCCCGTGGACCAGGCCGACGCGGAGCGGGCCTGGCGGCACTTCGCGGAGGCCGACCGGCTGGTCAGGCAGCGCGCCGGGCTGCCCGTCCGGCTCGCCCGCCGTCTCTCACCTCGGTCCCTGGTGGGTTGACCTGCCGGGCCGTCACGAGGGCCGTCACGAGGGAGGCGGGCTGGCCGGGGGGAGCACGATGGGAGGCTGGGCCTCCTCGTCCTGCCCGCGCGGGTCCGCCTCCGTGGCTCCGCGGATGCACAACGCCGGCGACCAGGCGACCGACGAGGGCTGGCCGAGGGCGACCACGGCGCCGACCTTGAAGCAGTAGCCGGTGACCGGGTCCAGACCCCCGACGGTGTACGTGCCGGCGTCGCCCGTCGCCGACATGAGGCGATCGCCGGGAGCCTGCTGCACCACCGTGGGATAGCCACTCTTGCGGACCGCCTTCCAGGCCAGCGTCACCGTGGTGCCGTTGTCGGAGACCACTTCGAGGTTCTTCGGGCGGTATCTGGCGACGTCCTGCGGGTCGGTGACGGGCCGGCGGGTGGGCGGCGACGTCGCCGGGCCGGACGACGGCCGCGTGCGGGACTCGTCCGGCCGCGTGTGGGAATCGCCTGATCGCGTGGGCTGCGGGACGGCCGACGGCTGCGCGTCGTCCTGGGGCGGGGTGGCGGGGTCCTGGTCGCCGGGGGCGGTGGCGGCCACGGGCTGCCGCTGCTGCACCTCGGTGCCCGGGCCGCCGCTCATGGCCAGCGCCACGCTGCCGACGCCCACGATCACCGCCAGCGCCGACGCGCCCGCCACGAACAGCGGAACCTTCCTTCCCGCGGGCCGCTCCTCCGC
>NZ_JAAAHR010000332.1:0-2925 GCF_009908215.1 Nonomuraea sp. K271
GGTGAGGGGGTGGGGCTGAGGGCGAGCGCCAGCCCGATGGCCGCTGCGCCGGTCCAGGAGAAAGGCACAGTACGGAGTTTGGCGATATTTCCGTTTTGTGTTCGCTCTCTTACAAATATCTTGAAATAAGGCCTTGCCAGGTCAGGCGCGAGATAGGCAGGTGTCTGCAGGTCCGTCGACGTGGAGGGTGGAGCATGGGGACACCTCAGGCCGAGGGCGGCGACGCGCACGGCGACCCGAGGCCAGGCCTGGGCCTGTCGGTCGAGCAGCGTCCGACGCTCGTCAGGACCTACGAGGGAAACGGGAGCGGCGAGGAGTACGACTACGACCCCGACAACGTCGAGGAAGCGTACAGCGACCACATCCACTTCCACCGCAACGGCGACTACCCCGCCGAGCCGCCCGCCCCTCCCAGCAAGGAGGAGTTCGGCGACCTGCTCGCCCGCAACCGCGTCGACCCCGGCACGGCCAAGGGTGAGTCGTTCATCAAGGTCGACGCCTACGAGGACCCCGGCACCGGCAAGGCCCTGCCGACGTCCCCCGTGGAGCAGCTCCGGCGTGACCTGGAGCGCCTGCAGGGCGAGACGGGCGGGCAGAGCCTCAAGGTGCGCCTCCAGCTCGCCGCGCTGAGCGACCGGGAGCTCGGCACCTGGCAGGCCGCCGCCGACTTCAAGATGACCACCGACAAGGCACAGTCCACGCTGACATCGGCCGTCGACCGCGTCTACCAGGTGTACTCCGCCGTGATGCAGGCGCTCGACGACACCGTCAGAACCGCCAAGAACGCCGACCGGGCCGCCGCGGGCGACCTGGGCCGCCTCACCTGATCCCGCGCATTTGACGAGAAAAGATGACTGACTACTGGGTCGAACCGCTCAAGGACACCAGGGCGCCGCAGATCGAGGACACCATGCCCGTCGGCGGCGGTGGCGGTGACGCGGAGAGCAGCGACGGCGTCTCCGCGCTCATCCAGAGCACCAAGCCGGACCGGGTCGCCGAGGCGGGCAGGCACTACAAGGCGATCGCCGACATGTGCGAGGAGTCCGTGGAACTGCTGCACAGGCAGGCCGGGGTCATCGCGGAGACGCTCGGCGGCGAGACCCTCGAACAGGTCTTCAAGACCATCGGGGAACTGCAGAAGGACCTCGCGCGCATCAGCTTCGCCGCCCGCTCCGTCGGCGAGCCCCTCCGGTGGTACGGCGAGGAGGTGCTCCCCTGGTTCCACCACAACGTGCCGAGGACGGGCAGCGTCGGGCTCGACGACTCGATCGGCGACTTCTTCGGCAGCGACACCAACGGCCACGCCCTCGCCCGGCACCACCTGCGGCAGCTCAACCGCTTCATGGGCGAGGCGTACACCGCCATGGGCGACTACGTCGAGCAACGGTCGAAGCCGCCGCAGACCGGGCCGATGAACCCGTTCGACACGCAGAATCTCCCCGCCGGGGGCATCGGCGGCCCGTACGCGGGGTCGGGGCTGGGCTCCCCGTACGGCTCGCCCGATCTCGGCGCCACACCCGGGCTGGGCGGCCCGGACCTCCCCGGCCTGAACGACCCGTCCCTCGATGACCCGTCCCTCGATGACCCGTCCCTCGATGACCCGTCGCTCAAGGACCCGTCGTTGCAGGACCCCTCCCTCCAGGACCCGTCGCAGCAGGACCCGTCCCAGCAGGACCCCTCGCTCAAGGACCCGTCGCTGCAGGACCCCGCTCAGAACCCCGACCTGAAGACGCCGGACCTGAAGACCCCTGAGGTGAAGACGCCGGACCTGCCCCAGACCCCCTCCGCGACGGACCTGTCCGGCGTGCCTCAGACCCCGGGCAACCCCGGTCCCACCACGCTCGGGCCGGGACCCACCGGGCCGGGCGCTCCTTCGGGCAGCGCCCCCGCCACGCAGCTTGGGAGCGCGGCGACGGCGCCTCCTGGCGGCGGGCGGCTCGGGGCGGGCGGCATGCCGATGGGCATGATCCCGCCCATGATGGGCGGCGCCGGGCAAGGCGGCCAGGAGCGCGACCGGGACCGCGCCAGGCTCCCGCTGGTGGAGGACGAGGCCTTCGAGACCGATGACATGGGCGGCCCGTCCGTGGTCGCATGACGGTGATCACCGAACGCGTCCGCGGCTACCGGCTGCTGGAGCGGGCAGGCCAGGACGGCCCCTGGGCCGTGCACCTCGCCCGGTCCGCGGCGGCCGGGACCGACGTCCTGGTCAAGACGCTCGCCTGCCACCGGGTGGACAAGCGGGCGCTCAAGCGGATCATACGCGGATTCGGCTTTCCCGAGCCGCTGGCCGCCCACGCGGGCGTGATCCCGGTGCTGGAGGTCGGGGCGACGGGCGACGGGCGGCCGTACCTGGTGACGCCGGTGCACGAGGGACTTACGCTGGGCGACCGGCCCGGCCGCAGCCTGCCGATGCCGCCCGCCCAGGCGGCGGGGCTGCTGCGGGCGGTGGCCGGGGCGCTCGCGGCCACCCACGCGGTGGACGGCGTACACGGGCGCGTCAAGCCGGAGAACGTCATCGTGACGGCTGGCGGCGTCGCGCTCACCGGGTTCGCGATGTCCGCGCTGATGTCCATCGTGGAACTGCCCGACGGGACCGTGCCCTCGGTGCACGCGGCGCCGGAGGAGCTGGAGGGCCGCGCGCCGGAGCCCGCGTCGGACGTGTACGCGCTCGGGTCGATGGTGTACGAGCTGCTCGCGGGGCGGCCCGCGTTCCCGCTCGACGGGCCGGGGAGCACGGCCAGGTTCACGCTCGGGGTCCTGACGGAGAGCCCTCCGCCGCTGCCCGCCGGTGTGCCGGGCGAGCTGGCGGACCTGGTGATGAAGGCCACCTCCAAGGACCCCGCCGCCCGTCCGGCCGCCACCGACCTGGCCGCCTTCACCATGAGCGCCGGCGCACCGCGAGGAGCGCCCCCGCTCGCCCCGCTC
>NZ_JAAAHR010000333.1:0-2740 GCF_009908215.1 Nonomuraea sp. K271
GGTGGGGTGCGGGCGCAGATGGTGACGGTGGCGCCTGCCTCGTGGAAGGCCCTGGCGATGGCGGCGCCGATGCCCTTGGTGCCGCCCGTCACCAGGACGGCCTTGCCCGTGTAGTCGTAAGTCACGGTCACGGGTGCTACCGTACCAAGCAAGCGTTAGGTGCAACCAGGGAGTCGGGTTGGGGATCACGCTGCGGGCCGGGCCGATCGCTGAGGTCGTCGTGGACGTGCCACCGGTGAACGCGCTGAACGTACGGGCCTGGGAGGAGCTGGCCGAGGCCGTGCGGACCGCCGGCCGCGATCCCGGCACCCGCGTGGTCGTGCTGCGGGCCGAGGGGCGCGGGTTCAACGCCGGAGTCGACATCAAGGAACTGCGGGACGCCGACGGGCACGAGCGTCTGGTCGCGGTCAACCGGGCGTGTCATGCGGCGTTCGCGGCGGTGTACGCGTGCGCGGTGCCGGTCGTCGCAGCCGTGCACGGGCACTGCCTCGGCGGCGGCGTCGGACTGGCCGGCAACGCCGACGTGGTGGTGGCGAGCGACGACGCCTACTTCGGGCTGCCCGAGGTCGACAGGGGCGCGCTGGGCGCCGCCACGCACCTGGCCAGGCTCGTGCCGCCGCACCTGATGCGGGCCATGGTCTACACGTGCAGGAACGCGACGGCGGCCGAGCTTCACACGTTCGGGTCGGTGCTGGAGGTGGTGCCGCGCGACCGGCTGCGGGACGCCGCGACCGAGGTGGCGGAACAGATCGCCGCGAAGGACCCGTACGTCATCCGCTGCGCCAAGGAGTCGCTCAACGGCATCGACCCGGTGGACGTCGACCGCAGCTACCGCTTCGAGCAGGGCTTCACCTTCGAGCTGACCCTCATGGGCACGGGTGACCGGCACAGGGAGCGGTTCGCATGACGAAGCTGATGACGGCCGAGGAGGTCGCCGCGTCGGTGGAGAGCGGCATGACGGTCGGGATCGGCGGCTGGGGTTCGCGCCGCAAACCGATGACCCTCGTGCACGCGATCCTCCGCTCCCCCGTCCGCGACCTCACGCTCGTCTCGTACGGCGGCCCCGACGTCGGCATGCTCTGCGCGGCGGGGAAGGTACGCAGGGTCGTGGCCCCGTTCGTCACGCTCGACTCCATCCCGCTGGAGCCCCACTTCCGGCGGGCCAGGCAGGCGGGGACGATCGTGTTCACCGAGTACGACGAGGGCATGTTCATGTTCGGGCTGCTGGCCGCGGCGCACCGGCTGCCGTTCCTGCCGACGCGGGCGGGGCTGGGTTCGGACGTGATGCGGGTCAACCCGGAGCTGCGCACGGTCCGGTCGCCGTACGCGGACGGGGAGGAACTGGTCGCGGTCCCCGCCCTGACGATGGACGTGGCGCTGGTGCACGTGAACCGGGCCGACGCGCGGGGCACCGCACAATACCTGGGCCCCGATCCGTACCTCGACGACCTCTACGCCAAGGCGGCCGCGCGGTGTTACGTGTCGTGCGAGCGGGTCGTGGAGAACCTGCTCAAGGAGGGTCCTCTGCAGTCGTTGCTGATCAGCCGGTCGATGGTGACGGGCGTCGTGGAGGCGCCCGGCGGGGCCGGGTTCACCTCGTGCGAGCCCGACTACGGGCGTGACGAGGCGCTCCAGCGGCGCTACGCGGAAACGCCATGGGAGGACTGGGATGAGCAGTAGGGCCGACGTGTGCGTGCTGGCGTGCGCTGAGGCGTTCAGGGGCGACGGCGAGATCCTGGCGGCCGGCATCGGCGGGGCGGTGACGGTGCTGGCGGCGCGGCTGGCGCGGCTGACGTTCGAGCCGGAGCTGCTCACGCACGACGGCACCTGCCTGCTCACCGGCGACGTGCCCGCGCTGGGCGAGGCGCCCGAGCTGGTGGAAGGGTGGCTGCCGTTCCGCGACCACCTGTGGCTGGTGCTGAACGGGCGCCGCCACGTCATGCTGGGCGCGAGCCAGATCGATCGGTACGGCAACTCGAATATCTCCTGCATCGGCGACTGGGCCCGGCCCAAGGCGCAACTCCTGGGTGTGCGGGGCGCGCCGGGCAACACGCGGTGCGACCCGACGAGCTACTGGATTCCCCGGCACTCCCCCCGCGTCTTCGTGCCCGAGGTGGACATGGTCAGCGGGCTCGGCACCGACCGGGGGGCGTACGAACTGCGGCGGGTGGTGACGAACCTGGCCGTGCTGGACTTCCGCACGCCTGACGGGTCGATGCGGCTGGTGTCGGTCCATCCGGGGGTGAGGGTGGACGAGGTGGTCGCGGCGACCGGGTTCGATCTCACCATCCCCGGCGACGTCCCCCGGACGCGGGAGCCGTCCGAGGAGGAGCTGCTCGTCCTGGAACGGCTCGATCCTTGGCGCTCGCGCGACCGGGAGGTCCCCGCGTGAGGACCGCACTGACCTCACTGACCGGCTGCCGGCATCCGATCGTGCAGACCGGCATGGGGTACGTCGCCGGCGCCCGGCTGGCGGCGGCCACCTCGCGGGCGGGCGGCCTGGGCGTGATCGGGGCGGCAACCATGTCCGTACCCGAGATGACCGCCGCGATCAGGCGGGTGAAGGAGCGCACGGACGCGCCGTTCGGCGTCAACATCCGCGCCGACGCCGGCGACGCCGCCGAACGGGTCGAGGTGATGGTCCGTGAGGGCGTACGGGTGGCGTCGTTCGCCATGGCCCCCAAGCGGGAGCTGATCGCCCGGCTGAAGGACGCGGGCGTGGTGACGATCCCGTCGGTGG
>NZ_JAAAHR010000334.1:0-2672 GCF_009908215.1 Nonomuraea sp. K271
ACCCCCGACCGCCCCACTCGACCCGGCGCATCTCCCACCATCTCCCACCATCGACCATGCGCCCACGCCCGCGACCCGACCAGCACGTGACCCCCGTGTCCGGCACCCCGCCTAGACCCGCATGACCACACCCTTACGCACCTGCTGCGGAGTTCTCGGCGAAACGGACGCCGCACGCCTGCTCTGACCGGCCTTCCCGGCAAGCTCCCTCATAGCCTCCGCCACACTCCCCGCCTCCACCTCCTCACCGTCGATCGTGAGCTGATAGAACTCCCTGCGCAGCCCGTTGACGGGCAGATAAAGCGCGTACCTCAGAACCCGGGAATCCTTCACCACGGTCATCGAGTAGACCCGGCCCTGCACCGTCCACTCCGGGCTGACACCCGTGATCTGCAAGCACCTCAGCCCCAGCGCCCGGATCAGGTGAGGCAACTGCGCGCCGCCGCCTCCACTCCCGTCCTGCGCCTTCACCAGTACCCCCCGGCTCCCTTGCGCCGCCGCCTGCGCACCCCTTCGACCCGGCCCTTATGCGACAGGTGCCAGTGGTTGGCGAACCGGCACCTGTACACCATGATCGGCACGTAGCCTAAGCTTTGCTTCACCGGATCCGGGTTGGCCTGGATCTTGCGCAGGCACCGTAACGCCTCCTCCTGCGAGGCGTACGACCATTTCCCCGTCTTACCGCACCGCCTTCCCGGCTGCCCTTCTCCGACCTCAGAGGTGTCCACCCTGCTCCTTTCTCTCATCGCAACATGACGTGGCCCCGCGCAATACGGTCAACGACTCTGGGACACGGCCGGGACTCCTCCCGGCTAACACCGAAAGAGCCGCTCTCGAAAGGGGCTACGGGCGCACTCCGCAGCGACACCATGACGCAGCCTCGTCCCTGCATCAGACGGCGCGGAGCACCCCTTTTCGAGAGCGGCACCTACACCCCTGCCCGAGCCGTCCCCCCGATCGAATCCCCGGGCAGAGATGGCTTCCGAACCTCTTCGCGCCAGGCACCTACCCACTCATGACCCACACGCGCGAACACCTCATCACCCACGGCAGCCACGAAGCGATCCCACACACTTCGCGGAACCCGCAACGACTTGACCCGCCAGCCCACCGGCCGCTCAGCCACCGCCAACCGCTCGTCGATCTCGAAACACACCCAGCCGCGGCGCTCCTCCTCCTGCTCCGGCCGGTACGCCCCCGACCCCACCGCCACCACGAAATCCATCCACGCCCGCTCCCGGACCGCCACGCGCGACTGCCGCCAGCGCACCTCGATGAACGGGCCGAACCGATCGCGACGCGCCTGCACATCGCTCCACTCATCCCCGTTCATGCGGGCTCCTCGGGTGCCGCCGACCCGTACAACGCCGTATAGCGCTCCCGATACAGCCGCACGATCCGCCCCACCGCCGTCTCCAGCGCCGAACACGGACACGACGTGTACCCCGACACCCCGCTCGACATCGCAGCGCCCAGCCGCCACCGGTAACGCCACCCGATCGGCCCGCACTCACACCAGACCGTCAGATCCACCGCCCAGATCCCCACCAGCGCCACCCCGTCAACCTCCGAGGTCTGCGACTCGATCCCCGACCACCGCAGTCGATCCGCCAGCCTGCGCGCCAACGAACCGGCCGGACTCAACACCGGCGCCGTTGGCCTCACCATGCCTTCCGCCCGACCCCGGCCAGAAAATGCATGTTCTCCGCGTCGACCTCACAGAACCGATCGCCGGGCTCCGGACGCCACAGCGGCACCCGCACCAAGCCCGGATCCACCAGCTCCAAGCCCGCGTGCGTGAAGAACCGTTCGATCTCCTCCGCCGAGCGCACCACCCCCGGAGCCGACGCCCGCTCATACACCGAGCCAGCCGCAGCCAGCGTTTCCGCCGACTCCAGCGCATGCGACACCACCAGGAACGACCCCGGAGCCATCGCATCCATCACCGTCTTGACGATCTCGTGCGGCCCGTACTCCTCCGCCACGAAATGCAACGACGCCACATACAACACCGCCGTACGCCGCCGCTCGAAATCCAGCAGCGCATTCACCACCGGATGTTCCAGAAACTCGACCGGCTCGCGAAGGTCGGTCTCAACCATCTGCGTCAACGGGTCGGTGGCCAGCAGCGCCCGCCCGTGCACGCACACCGTCGGGTCGTAATCGCAGTACACCGTGCGCGCGTCCGGGATGAACTCCTGCGCCACCTCGTGCACGTTGCCCATGCTCGGATAGCCCGTGCCGAAGTCCACGAACTGACCGATCCCCTGCTCACCCGCCAGGAACCGCACCGCCCGACCCAGAAAAGCCCGGTTCGCCCGCGCGTACCTCTTCGTGCCCGGAAGCACCGCCTCCACCTGCTCAGCCGCTTCACGATCAACCTGGTAGAAGTCCCTGCCCCCCAGCCAGAAGTCATACATACGCGCCACGTTCGGCATCGACGCCCCTACAGGGGGACGAGGCGCACGGCGATGCCCCAGAAGATCCGCATCTAGAGACGGCGCTTGGCGTCCCTGGGAGGGGATGCGCTTCGCCTTGGGCTCATTGAACCTATTTCAGGCTCACCCGGCTTGGGTGACGCGATGGTTTTGAAGGACGGCGATGGCCTTGCAGAGGTGGCCGGCCTTGGACGGGCTGCAGCGTAGCTTGCGCAAGATTCTCCAGCCTTTGAG
>NZ_JAAAHR010000335.1:0-2644 GCF_009908215.1 Nonomuraea sp. K271
GGTCTGCGGGGGCGGGCCGTAGTAGCCGGGGCCGTCATTCGGATAGGACATGGCGCCGGCCCCTTCCCCGTCTGGTGTCGTGTGGGTTTATACCACAGTCTTCTCTCTGATCATGGTACGTCATCATGGTGGAGCCACATGATCATCGCCTTAGGAGCCTGCCCCCGTGCGTGAACGCTTGCGCGACATCCTCGCCCACCGGCGCTTCCAGCGGTTCATCATCGCCGTGATCCTGGCCAACGCGGCCGTCCTGGGACTGGAGACCTTCCCAGCCGTGGTCGAGCGCCACGGTGACCTGCTCATCCTCGTCGACCATGTCGCGCTCTACATCTTCGTCGTCGAACTGCTGGCCAAGATCTACGTCGAGCGTTCGGCGTTCGTCCGCGACCCGTGGAACATCTTCGACGCGTTGATCGTCACCATCGCGCTGGCCCCGGCGACCGGCGGCCTGTCAGTGCTGCGCTCGATGCGCATCCTGCGCGCGCTGCGGTTGTTGTCGGTCGTGCCGAGCCTGCGCCGCGTGGTCTCGGCGCTGCTGCGCGCACTGCCGGGGATGAGCTCGATCGTGGTGCTGCTCTCCCTGGTGCTCTACGTGGCCGCCGTCATGGCCACCAAACTCTACGGGCAGACCGCCCCCGACCGGTTCGGAAGCCTGCCCACCTCGTTGTTCACGCTCTACCAGACGATGACGGGTGACGACTGGGGCAACATCGCCAGGGAGGTGATGGGCCGCCACCCGTCGGCCTGGATCTTCTTCACGATCTTCATCCTGGTGTGCACGTTCGTCGTGCTGAACCTGTTCCTCGCGGTCGTGGTCAGCGCGATGGACGACGAGAACGCCGAGGAACGCGCCGCCAAGGGCCTGGACGCCGCCCACCACACCCAGCGCATCCTCGACGAGCTCTCCGAGCTGCGCAAAGAGGTCGCCGAGCTGCGCGGGCAGCGGACCCTGGGCTGAGCTAGCGGGAGTAGAACTCCACGACGAGCTGTTCGTCCACCGGGACGACGATCTCCTCACGCTCGGGCCGCCGCGTCAGCGTGAAGCGGAGGTCGCCGTGGTCGACCGTGAGGTAGGGGGCGATCCGGTCGTCGGCATACACCCCTTCGGCGGCGGCCACGAACGGCTGCAGCCTGCGCGAGCGCTCCCTGACCGTGACGATCTGTCCCGGCTTGAGCAGGTAACTGGGGATGTCGACCTTGCGGCCGTCCACGGCGATGTGGCCGTGGTTGACGTACTGCCTGGCCGCGTAGATGGACGGCGCCAGCCCGGCGCGCAGCACCAGCGAGGCCAGACGGCACTCCAGCAGCGCCACCAGCTCGGCGCCTGACGCGCCCGGCTTGCGAAGAGCGAGATCCCAGTAGCGGCGCAGCTGCCGCTCGGACACGTCGTAGTACCAGCGCAGCTTCTGCTTCTCCATCAGCCGCAGCCCGTAGTCGCCGGTGTTGCGGCGGTTGGTCTTGCGGCCGTGCTCGCCCGGCGGATAGGGGCGCTGCTCGAAGTAGCGGACGGCTTTCCTGGTCAGCGGGACGCCCGCGCGGCGTGAGAGCCGCACCTTCGGGCCGGTGTAGCGCACGTTCACCTCGATGTGATTAGGTATCCCTTACTTAGGCCAGCCTAACCTAACACATCCTTCGTGCCCCAAGGAGGCGTTCATGCTGCCGATCCCCGAGCGGGTCCGCACCCTGGCCGCGACCGCCGGCGTCGCCAAGCTGTCCGTCAACGGCGCCCCGTCACCCGCGCGCGGCGGGGTCGACGAACGCGGGCGTCCGGTGCTGCTGGTACTGCCCGGGGAGACGCTCCACGGGCTGCGCCAGGACGCCGTCGTGGCCGTGAACCTGACGGCGATGCGGCAACTCGGCTCCGTCACCCACCCGCGCGGGCTGATCGAGGTGCAGGGGTGGGCGGAGGCCGTACCTGAGGGCGAGGCGCGCTCGTCGGCCGTCGCGGTGGCCACGCACTGCCCGGACGAAAGCCTGTTCAAGGCGCTGGAGCGGTACGGGCAGCCGGACGCGCCCCGGCTGCTGCGGCTGGACGTCGGCCAGGTCGTCTACCTGACCGGGCAGGAGTCGGGGACGCTAGACGCCGACGACTACCTGGGCGCGGCGCCCGACCCGCTCGCCGAGACGGCCGAGCGGGTGCTCGCCCACGTCAATGCCTCGCACCGGCCGCAGCTCACGGCCGGGGTGTCCAGGCAGCTGGGCGAGCGGGCGGGTGAGGTGTGGTTGTGGGAGCTGGACCGGTTCGGCGCGACCGTACGGGCGGACGACTCGCTGGTGCGTTTCCCGTGGCCGAGCCCCGCGCGTTCCGGGCTCTGCCTGGAGACGGCGCTGCGCGGCCTGCTGTGCGCGTGCTGAGCCTCACCACCGGGCACCATGATCGCCCGGCTCTCCTGGATTTTGGGTGATTTACCAGCACTTTGCCCGAGCGGTCCGGACACGTCTCTAGCATGTGAGGGATGACTGGACCGCGCCGTGGACCTGCGCCCGCCGCGCCCGCCGACGAAGGCGGGTGGCGCGGGCGCGCGTTGATGGTCACCGGTGTCCTGCTCGGCGTGCTCATGCTGGTGGCAGCCGCCATCCTGGTGGTACGGACGCCGTACCACGCCGACCAGGAGCTCCTCCACTGGCCCGCCGTCTCCGACCG
>NZ_JAAAHR010000336.1:0-2593 GCF_009908215.1 Nonomuraea sp. K271
TGGTTGTGATGGGCGTGGTTGTGGTGATCAACCCATCTACCAGGAGCTCTGCTGCGTCATGGGGCTAACCTCGGACTTGCGATCATGCTGTGACCAGGGCACTCGATGCGGAGCCTGAAATAGGTTCTGTGACAACGATCACCACAGCAATGAATGACAATCGTAGCCAGCCCACCCCGAATATCCACAGCCACCCTCCCCGTGAACAGCGTGTAAACGGCTCATTCCCATTACTCGTCATCCGTCTACCCTCGGGATCAGCCCATGCCCGAGCCATCATTTCCCTGGTGACCATCCAGGCCGTCATACACCTGACCAAGAGGTGGCGGCGTTGCGATACGGGGCGTCACGCGGAGCCTTGCCCATCCGTTCGACGTCCGGCAGCAGCACCCTTCGAGCGTGTGCTGCTGCCGGGCTGGCCTACCCCAGTCTGGTTTCCGGGACGGCTGATCAGCTGGTGGGCAGGTGAATCACCGCCCCGTCCGTCTCTGTGGTGGCCGTCTGGCCGCCTGCTCTGGGACGAGTTGTGTCATGTCGAGGTGGCACCGGTGACGATGCGGAGAGCAGGGCGGCGGTGGCTTCGGCTGCCGCGGCGGCTGCTTCGGGGTAGACGCTGGTGTACGTGTCGCGGGTGAAGGACGAAGACGTATGCCCGAGGGTCTCCTGAACGATCTTGATGTCGACCCCGGCGGCGAGCATGGCGGTGGCCGCTCCATGGCGCAGGTCATGCAGTCGGATCGGTGGGAGCCCTGCTTGGTAGCACAGCCAGTAGAAGCGGTCGGTCACCTGCTGTGGATGCAGCGGTCGGCCCAGCTCATCGGTGAAGACGAAGTCGCTGTCGACCCAGTCTTCGCCTGCGGCCAGCCGTTGCCGGGCCTGGCGCTTGCGGTGCTCCTTGAGCAGGGTCATCGTTTCGGCGTCGATGGCGATCTCGCGGTCGCTGGCGTCGGTTTTCGGGCTGCCTTGGATCGGGGTCCAGCCGAGTTGGGTGATCTGCCAGTGGATGCCGATCCTTGATGTCGCGAAGATGATGTCCGGCCAGCGGAGGCCGGCTCCTTCGCCGCGTCGCAGGCCGCGTACGGCGATGAGTCGGTACAGGGCGAATAGCCGGTCGCGGCGGGCGTAGGTGAGGAAGGCCGAGGTCTGTTCGGTGGTCCACACCATGACGGGCGAGGGCCGGGGAGTGCTGATGAAGGTGGCGATCGGGTCGACGCGCTTGCCGTCGCGTGCCCGCTTGAGGCGGTCCCGGTGTTCGGCGTGGTCCTTGCGCCATTGTGTCACCTTCTCTTCGGTCCAGATGACCGGCTTGGGCCGGTCGATTGGTGTCATCTCGACGACGGCGGCGGGGTTGAAGTCCAGGAGCCTGTCCTGGCGGATCGCGATGTTCAGGGCGTGCCGCAGGGTGGCGCGGATGCGGTGCATGCTCGTGGGGCCGACCGGACGCCGATACTTGACTGCTGCCATGCGGGTGGGGTCGCCGCTGGCGCGTTCAGTGGCGATGATGTCGTTGAACTCCTCGATTGCATCGAACATGCTGGCGATGTCGGAGACGCGGAGCCGGTCCAGCCGGATGTCTCCGAGGTAGGCGTTGAGGTAGAGGCGGACGTGGGATTCGTAGGAACGTTTCGTCGTCGCCTCGATGGCGCGCTTGCGCTTGAGGAATTCCTCCAGCCACTCGGCCACGGTGATGTGCCGGTTGAGGTCTTGGCGGGTGCGGACCTTACGCCGCACTTCCTCGGTGTTGGGCAGGCTCTTGGTGTCTTTGAGGACCGACAGCATCAGCTTGGTGATCTGCCGCCGTACGGCTGGGTCGTTGTCGAGGGTGAGCAGACCGCGGGCGTGGTCCAGTTCGGCTCCGGCATCCTCTAGCGTGGCGAATCCGCTGCGCCGCAGCGGGTTACGCCGCTTGCCGTCGGTATGGGTGGGCAGTTCCAGTTGGTAGCCCCAGGAGCCGTGCGTGGTGTTCCACCGGGCTCCGCCGTCGTCGTGCGGGCGGCGTAGCTTGGGGCAGTTCTTCCCGAGCCGCTTGCCGGTGGCCGGGTCCTTGCAGGCGCACGTTTTGAATGTGGTGCCCTTGGCTACGGTCGGCTCTTTGGCTGCTGTCGTGTCCGGGGCTTTCGCCATCGTGGTCATCCTTCTTTGCTTGCCGGACGGCTCTGAGCGTCGTCCGTGCTGGTGTGGTCGAGTAGCGCCCGCAGCCCGCGTACCGGTACGGCGTACCGGCCACCGATGCGCAACACGCGGCACGGAAACTGCCCCGCGCGGGCGAGGCGGTAGGCCTTGGTGCGGCCCATGCCGAGCAGCCGTCCGGCTGCGAGCAGGCTGATCACCTCTGGCATTGCCTGCTGCGTGGGGTGGCTGGTTAGGGTTGTGCTGGTCATGCATCACCTCCGTGACGTGGATGGACAGGCCTGCGGCCGTATGGGCCGTGTGTTCCTGGCGGGCTGTGGTGGGCGCTACGCCCCCGACCCGCCCCCGCGTGGCCCCCGGGGCGGGATATGTGGTTGCCGGTCATCGACGGGCGGCCACAGCCCTGGGTTCGGGGTGCGGTAGCGGGGCGGCGGGTGCGTGGGCGGGTGGTATCGCTGTCTCT
>NZ_JAAAHR010000337.1:0-2553 GCF_009908215.1 Nonomuraea sp. K271
ATCCCGCCCATCGTCCCGGCCAGCACCCGGATCCCGAACGTCACCGCGTAGGACGACGACAGCGCGGTCGCCGCGTTGCATGCGGCGAACCCCGCCAGTGTCCCGGACAGCACCCGCCGCCGGGCGAAGCGCCGTAACAACGCCGTCAGCGGGATCGCCGCCAGGAACGACGCCACCGCGTACGCCGTCACCAGGAACCCCGCCCGCCCTTCCGGCACCCCCAGCGCCGCTGACATCTGCGGCAGCAACCCGGCGGGCAGCAATTCCGTCATCACCGCCGTGAACGCCGCCGCGAACAACGCCAGCAATCCCGGCCACGGCATCCTCCCCGCCTGTCTCACGCTTTCGCGCACTCCATCGACCATGGGACTAGGCTGAAACCTTCACATCAGTGTGAAGGCAAATCCCAGCGGACCGAGGCCTGCCATGAGAATCGGGGAGCTCTCCCGGCGCACCGGCGTCCCCACCCGCATGCTGCGCTACTACGAGGAGCAGAACCTCCTCCACCCGGAACGCGCGGACAACGGCTACCGCGACTATCCGCACTCGGCCGTCCACCGCGTGCGGCAGATCCGCGGCCTGCTCGACTCGGGGCTCACGACGGAGATCATCCGCCGCATCCTCCCGTTCCTCGACGGGCCCGGCAAGATCCACCTGCACCCGGAGTGCCTCACGCCCGAGCTCGCCGGCCTTCTGGAGGCCGAGGCGGACCGCATCCAGCAGCGCATCGACTGCCTGTCCCGCAACCGCGACGCCATCCACGCCTACCTCGCGGCCGTACGGACGCTGCGACGATGATTCCGGCTACCGCCTTTACAATGTAGATCATGACATCGCTGACGGACATTTTCACGGAGGTGCAGCGCGGCCGCCCGCGGCGGACGGCGGCGTCACGATCGTGCCCCAGCCCTCGCACCGCGTCGCCGGCGTGATCGCCTTCACCCCGCGCTGCTTGCCTGACCGCCGGCGGGGCAGGCTGATGTGGTGCCGACCGAACAGGAGGTGACCGGCATGGGTCGCGGAAAGCTCCTGCGCCACCGCCACGAGCATTCCGGCACCATCGACCATCCACGCGCCTACGAGCTGTTCTCCCGGCTGGGCTACGCGGGGCGCCGGCGGCTGGTGTTCACGCAACTGGCCGCCCTGGCCGGCGCCGGACCCGGCGAGCGGGTGCTGGACGTGGGCTGCGGCACCGGCTACCTGACCCGCCGTCTGGCTCCGCTGGTCGCGCCGGGTGGCCGGGTCGTCGGCGTGGACCCGGCCCCGCGGATGATCGCCTACGCCCGCCACCGCTCCCCCGCGAACTGCGTCTACCTGGTGGGCGAGGGGCAGGCGCTGGACGTGCCCGGCGGGCCGTTCGACGTGGTGGTTTCCAGCCTCGCCGTGCACCACATCCCTCCCGGGGCGCGGGAGACCGCCGTACGGGAGATGTTCCGCGTGCTGCGGCCGGGCGGCCGGCTGCTGATCGCGGAGCTCCGCCCGCCGCGGCGGCCGCTGGTGCGCCGGCTGGCCGGCCTGGTGAGCGGGCCGGTGAGCGGGCCGGTGAGCGGGCCGGTGAGCGGGCAGGTGAGCCATCATGGCCGGGGGCACGAGCCTGGCCAGGCAGGCGATCCGGGTGAGGCGGGCGACCCGGTCGAGGCGCCGGCCGCCCTGGTTCGGGGCGCCGGGTTCCGTGTGCAGGCCGAGGGCGACCTGTGGCCGCTGCTGTGCTATGTGCGGGCGGTCAAGCCGTAGGCCCGCGCTGGCGCCCCTGTTGATCAAAACAGGCGTGGCGCTTCTTGCTCCTACAAGATCGCTACGTATAGTGATGGCCGATGTCACTTTCGTGATTACAGGGGGAGATCATGAGAAGTACCCTCATCGCCACCGGCGGTGCACTGGCCGCGGCGGCCGTGGTGTTCGGGGCCGGCGCGGCCACTGCCGCCTCCGGCCACAACCCGCGCCACTGTGACCTCGCGGTGAACGAAGACTCGACCTACCACCACGTGACGGAGCACGGAAGGTTCGCCGGCACCCGCGACATCGACGCCTGCGTCCCCGGCCGCCACCACCATCACCACGACTGGCGCGGCAACCCGGACCGGGACGAGCGCAGCTGGGTCTTCGACTGGCTCAGGCGCTGATCTCCCGCCTCCTGGTCCCGGCGCCCCGCCAGGCGGGGTGCCGGGACCTCGGCTTTTCCGGTGCGTCGCCGGGTCGTTCGCGTTCGATAGCCTGACCGGGTGCGACTTGGTGTGAACGTCCCCAATTTCGGCCCTGGCACCGACCCCGGCATCCTGCGGCGATGGGCGCAGACCGCGGAGGGGCTGGGCTATGACCTGCTCATGGTCTCCGACCACGTGGTGATCACCCCCGACGTGGCGCGGAAATATCCGGCCCCCTTCTACGAGCCGTTCACCACGCTGTCGTGGCTCGCCGGATGCACCGGCCACATCGCCCTCGGCACGACCGTGCTGATCGTCCCCTACCGGCATCCGCTGCTCGTGGCCCGCATGGCGGCCAACCTCAACGACCTCAGCGGCGGGCGGTTGGTGCTGGGCGTCGGGGCCGGGT
>NZ_JAAAHR010000338.1:0-2534 GCF_009908215.1 Nonomuraea sp. K271
CCCCAACCACCCGCACTTCAAGATCAGGCAAGGGTTCGCCGATGAGACGGCGGGGGTGATCGAGATCGTGGCGCGTTATCCGGTAAGCGGTGCCGTGGACGGTGATCTCGGTGATGCCGTACATGTTGATGAGAGCGGGCCGGTCCACGCCGAACCGCGAGGTCCACGGGGTGAGCGCGGCGAAGTCCAGCGCCTCTCCGGCGAAGACCACCGCGCGCAGGAACCAGGCCGCGCGAGCCAGGTCGGCGGGTGGGGCGGCGAGCAGGCCGGAGAAGGCCGAAGGCGTCTGGCTCAGGATCGTCACGCCGTGGAGGGCCAGGAAGCGGCACAGCCTCGCCGGGTCGCGCCGTTCGATGTCCGGCACGACGACCACGCGGCCGCCGTGCAGCAGCGCGCCCCAGACCTCCCAGACCGAGACGTCGAAGGCGAAAGAATGCGTCACCGACCACACGTCCCGGTCGCTCATCTCCAGCCAGCGCGCGCAGGCCGGGAACAGCCGGGTCACCTGGCGGTGCTCGATCGCCACGCCCTTCGGCGTGCCGGTGGAGCCGGAGGTGTAGATGACGTAGGCCAGGTTCGCCGGATGGACCTCGATGTCGAGATCCGTCTCGTCCGGCCGGGCGAGCGCGGTCGGTCGCAGGACCGGCAGATCGCCCCAGTCGGGGCCAGAACGTTGGACGGCGTCGCTGATGACCGCCCTCACCCCGGCCGCCGCAGCGACGGTCTCGATGCGACTGGCGGGATGGGTGGTGTCCACCGGCACGTAAGCGCCACCCGCCTTGAGGACGGCGAGCATGGCGACGACCGCCTCGACGGACCTCTCCAGGTGCAACAGGACCTTCTCCTCCGGCCCCACCCCGTGCCGGCGCAGCCGTCTGGCCAGTTGGTTGGCGGCGGCGTTCAGCTCTCCGTACTTCAGGGAACGCCGTCCATCGGTCACCGCCATCCGGTGGGGCGCGGCCTTCGCCTGCTGTTCGAACCCCTGGTGCAGACAGCCGGACGACGCGCGCGGCGCGGGCGGGCGCTCCCGCGGCGCGGCCGTCAGCGGGATCGTCGTGAACGGCCGATCGGGGTCGGACACGGCGGCGGCCAGCAGTTTGGTGGTGCTGTTCATCAGGCTGACCACGGTCGCCTCGTCGAACAGGTCGGTGCTGTACTCAGCCCGCAACTCGATCGTCTCCCCGTGGTCGATCGCGTCCACCTGCACGTCGTACTTGGCCGTGCAGAGGTCTACGGGCAACGGCGACACGTTGACGCCCGCGAGGGTCGCCCCGGCCGTCCACGGCCGAGACTGGTAGCCGAATGACACCTGGAACAGCGGATGGCGGGCGGGATCGCGTCTGCCCCCCACCTCGGCCACCAGGCGGTCGAAGGGGATGTCGCGGTTATTGAGCGCGTCGGCGACGTCGATGTGCAGCCGCCGCCGGATCTCGGCCAGGCTCGGATTCCCGGTCAGGTCGGCACGCAGGACCACGGTGTCGACGCACATGCCGACCAACCGGTCCCACCGCGTGCCGGGGCGGTCTCCGGCGAACGTGCCGATCCCGAATTCGTCCCTGCCGCTGTGCCGGGACAGCGCCGCCGCGTACGCACTGAGCAGGGTGACGAACAGCGATGTGCCTGAGGTGCGGGCGCTCGCGCGCAGTTGCCGGGTCAGCTCCTCGTCCAGCAGCGTGGACACGACCGCGCCGGCCAGGCTCCGTACCGGCGGAGTCGGCCGGTCAGCGGACAACTCCAGCGGCGACAGGCCGGCAAGCTGCTCCCAGCGGTGTCCGAGTGCCCGGTCCCGGCGGGCGGCCGTGGCCCGCACATACTCCTCGTAGGAGCCGGAAGCCGGCCGGATCGGCGTGGCCCAGTACGCCTCGGCCAGGTCCCCGAGGATGATCCCGAGCGACACGCCGTCCACGACGAGATGGTGGGCGACCCAGAGCAGGATGTGGTGGTCGTCGGCGATCCGACCGAGCACGGCTCTGGTCAGCGGCCCCGCCTCCAGGTCGAAGGGCCTGCGGGCCTCCTGGACGAGATCCCGCAGCGCCTCGTCCCGCGGGCCTGCCTCGATCACGGTGAGGGGGTCGCCCGCCTCGGGGGCGATGAGCCGTACCGGGCCGTCCGGCCTTGACGGGAAGCGGGCCCGTAGCTCCGCGTGCCGCTCGGTCACCGCGATCAGCGCGCGGCGCAGCGCCGCCACGTCCAGCGGGCCGCGCAGCTCCAGCAAGATCGGGACGTGGTAGGCCGCGGTGCCGGGCCGGAGCCGTTCGGCGAGCCAGATCTGCCGCTGCCCGGCGGACAGGGGCAGGTCGCCGGCCTGCGTCGATTCGCCGGGGCCGGCCTCGGCGACCGCGCCCGCGAGTCGTGGGAGCTCGCGCTCACGCAACAGGCCGGCCAACTGGGCGACGGTGGCGTGCCGCCAGAGATCGCCCACGCCGACGTCTCTGCC
Source organism: Nonomuraea sp. K271 (assembly GCF_009908215.1). Classification (NCBI taxonomy): domain Bacteria; kingdom Bacillati; phylum Actinomycetota; class Actinomycetes; order Streptosporangiales; family Streptosporangiaceae; genus Nonomuraea; species Nonomuraea sp. K271. Next base: position 2,438 of record NZ_JAAAHR010000338.1, read on the forward strand.
GGTTGCCTCCGCCAGTCGCGTCACGACCCGGTTGGCGAGCAGAGAGTCACCACCCAGATCAAAGAAATTGTCAAACACCCCCACCCGATCCACCCCC
>NZ_JAAAHR010000339.1:0-2526 GCF_009908215.1 Nonomuraea sp. K271
CACCACGACCGGTCACCGCCACGGCCGGGGCATTCGTTCGGCCCGCTACGACCAGCGGGTGAGCGCGGCCCGATGCCCGACCTGCGCCCCGCTGCCCGGATCGACGCGAAAGGCGCCCAATAGCGTCGTGGTCTCCAAAGCGGTGGCAACGCCCCACAAAGCCGCACGCCCGGTGCTTCCGGCCAGCGTGGCGCAGTGGGTCGCGACCACGGCGGCGGCCACCGCCTGCACGGCCGGATAGTCGGGCACCACCCCGGACCGCTCCCGGTAGGCGGCCACGAAGCCGCGCTCCGACACCCCGACCGCAGCCTCGCCACCGCCACCCTGGAACCACTGCCCGACCCCGTAAATCCCGTACGGATCGCCGACCACCTCCCCGAACGCCCGCACCCCGGCCGCCACGGCGCAGACCTTCCGCGGACCGACGGCCCTCCCGATCACCGCGACATCCTCCTCGAAGGACCCGCAGCACAGCAGATTCCACGACCCGCCGACGGGCAGCGCGTCACCGGGCCCGGCAAGGGTAACCGGGATGCCGCGCTCGTTCGCGGCCCGCTCGGCGCCCGCCGCCACCTGCCGTCCGAAACTCCCCTTGCCCGGCACGACCCACAACCGGTCGCGCTCGCCGTCCTCGGCCAGCCGCCGCACGAACGGTTCCGCGTACGCGCCGGCCGGCGCCGGGATCGACACGACATGACCGGGATACGCGGCCTGCACGTCATCACCCGCCCCGCCGTGATTCCACACCAGCAGGTCCAGCTCCGCCGCGACCCGCCCCGCCCTGCGCATGAGATGCGTGGAGTACGGCCCCAGCAGGAGATCGCACCGGCCCGCCAGCCCGCGCAACACCCGCTCCAGCACGTCGGGATCGCTCCGATCGTCCTCGACGACCACCTCCGCACCGTCCTTGGCGGCCTGCCAGGTCTCCAGCCCGAGCCTGACCTGCTCGCCGAAGGGTGCGTACCTCCCCGACAGGGACACCGGCACACCGAGCCTGAGTCCGGCGATCTGCGACGTCATCTCCTCAGCATGCAACGCGGGTGCCATCCCGGAGGCGGCAGGTGGCCGGTGAGTCAGGAGGTCGCGCCGTACGTTGAGCGGCGGTCGGCTTCCTGGGAGAGCAGACGCACGGTGATGGACAGGCCGCCTTCGGGGCGGGCGCTGGTGGTGAGGGTGGCGTGGTGGGCTTGTGCGACGGCGTTGACGATGGCGAGGCCGAGGCCGTAGCCGTCGCTGTGGCCGTGACGATCGGGCGCCAGTTTCTGGAAGGGTTGAAAGAGCCGCTGGATCTGGTCGCCGGTGATGACCGGCCCGGTGTTGGTGACCGTGAGGGTCGCCTCCGTGCCGGAGATCCGAGTGGTGATCTCTACGTGTCCGTCCGGGTGGTTGTGGCGGATGGCGTTGTCGACGAGGTTGGCGACGAGGCTTTCGATCAGTCTCAGGTCCCCGGCCGTCACCGCGGGCGCGAGGTGTTCGGCGAGGCCGATGCCTCGCTCCGTGGCCTGGGCGCGGCGGGAGGCGAGCACTCCTTCGACGACATGGGCGAGGTCGAAAGTGTCCCGGCGGGTGACGCCGCGCTCGCTGGTGGCCAGAGCGAGCAGCGCTTGGACGAGTCGCTCCTGGTGTTCGCCCAGAGCGAGGGCCTCCCGGCAGACCGAGCGCAGGGCCTCGGCGTCGGCGTCGGGGTCGGCGAGGGCGACTTCGAGGAGGGTGCGCAGGCCGGCGAGTGGAGTGCGCAGTTCGTGGGAGGCGTTGGCGACGAAGTGGCGTTGGGCGTCGAAGGAGGCTTGCAGGCGGGCGAACAGGTCGTCGAGGGTGTGGCCGAGTTCGGTCAGCTCGTCCGTGGGCTCGCCGAGGTCGAGGCGCCGGTGGAGGTCTCCGGCGGAGATGATTCTGGCGGTGGTGGTGATGGCGCGCAGCGGGTGCAGGAAGCGGCCGGCGACATACCAGCCGAGAGCCAGGGCGACGGGAATCAGTACGACCAGGGCGACTGCGGATCCGGTGAGGAGTTGGGGCAGGCTGATCCCGGGTCCGGGTCCGGGTCCGGGCCCGGTTTCGATGACCGTGCCGGATGAGGCGGGGCCCGCGGGCATGGTCTCCTGGACGCTGGCCAGCGGGACGTTGACGAATATGAGCACGAAGGTTCCGGCGGCGTAGATGCCCGCCGCGTAGGCGAGCGCGAGCCGCTTCTGCAGGGACCTTCTGGTGAGCGTCTGGGTGGTCATGACGGTCCGATGCGGTAGCCGCCCTCGCGGATGGTCTCGATCACGGGCGGGTCGCCGAGCTTGGCCCGTAGCCGGTGCATGGTGTGCTTGACGGCGCTGCTGAAGGGGTCGGCGGCCTCGTCCCAGACGCGTTCGAGCAGTTCCTCGGCGGAGATGACCAGGCCGGGTACGGCGAGCAGGCATTCGAGCAGGGCGAACTCCCGGGGGCTCAGCTCAAGGCGCCGGCCGGCCCGGAAGGCGATACGGCGGGCCGGATCGAGGGTGATGTCCCCGCATGTCAGGGTGGGCGGCAGCGGCGGGG
>NZ_JAAAHR010000034.1:0-61482 GCF_009908215.1 Nonomuraea sp. K271
CCGCCGCCCGGCTCCGGGCCGGAGCCGGGCGGCGGGTAGGCGGGGGCCGGGGCGGTGGCGCGGTTGCGGCCCGTCAGCGTGCCCGCCTCGCCCTGGACGTACAGGCTGATGGCGAGGCGGCGGCGGGGGCGCACCCGTACCGGGAGCGGGTCGCTGAGTGCGGTCGCGCCCGGCGCCACCGTCACCGCAGGGCTCCCGCCGAAGGTCAGCATCCGGTTCGACCCCGGCTCCAGCGCCGCCCCCGCCAGCGGGACGGCCAGCGGGACGTGCAGCGGGACGCCCGCGTGGACGTGCCCGAACGTCACGGGCCGGTCCCCGAAGGCGTTGGTCAGCCGTACGCGCAGGCCGTTCCCGCCCACGGTGGTCCGCACGATGTTGCGTACGGTCACATCACGCAGGCCGCCGCCGTCGAGGCGTTCGGCGGCGGCGGCCCACGTGGTCACCGGCCGGTACGTCACCGACCCCACGACGCGGTGAACGTGTACCGGCCGGAGCCCACCTGGCACACCGAAGCGGCCTCGGTCGACTTGATCACGTCGATCCCCGCCGTGGCAAGCGGCGTTCCGGACTCGCGGACCGACGACGGGTCCTTGGTGGGCACGTGGACGGTGGCGAGCGCGCCCGGCGGTACGCGTACCTCCAGCGTCAACTCCCCGCCGGAGATCTCCCACCGGCTGGACAGCCGCCCCAGCGGCGTGTCGTACGCCGCCGCGGCCCACCGCAGCCGCCCGCCCGGCAGCGGCCGGATGAGCGGCCGCCGGAAGCCGACAGAGTTTTCCTCCTGGCCGAGCCCCGCGACCCCGCTGTACAGCCACTCACCCACCGAGCCGAGCGCGTAGTGGTTGAAGGAGTTCATGGCGACGGGCCCGAAGCCGTTCTCCTCCGTCCAGCCGTCCCACCGCTCCCAGATCGTGGTGGCTCCGCGCTTGATCGAGTACCCCCACGACGGGTAGCGGTCGTCGTGCAGCAGGTCGTAGGCGAGGTCGTGGTGCCCGTACGCGGACAGGACGGGCCCGAGCAGCCCCACACCGGCGAACCCGGTGGTGAGCCGCCGCCCCCGCCGCTCCAGGTCGGCCACCAGATGCCTCACTGCCGCGGGAACCAGGTCATCGGGGACAAGCTCGTGCGCGAGCGCCAGCAGGTAGCCCGTCTGCGTGTCGCCCGAGACCCGCCCGTCGGCGGAGACGAACTCCCGTACGAACGCCTCCCCGATGCGCGCCCGCAGCTCCGCGTAGTGCTCGGCGACGTCCGCGAGGCCCAGCACGGCGGCGGCCCTGGCGGTGAGGCCTGCGCTGAGCGCGAAGTACGCGGTGGCCAGCACGTCGCGGGAGGTCCGCACGCCCGCCTGCAGCCAGTCGCCGTAGTGGCTGCCCACCCGCTCGCGCCAGATCAGGCCGGGGTTGTGACGTTCGACGTGGTCGACCCACCGGCGCATGCTGGGCAGGCTGTCGCGCAGGACGCGCTCGTCGCCGTAGACGCGGTAGAGGTGCCAGGGCACCACCGTGGCGGCGTCCCCCCAGCCGGGGGCGCCGTGCCGCTCCGTCATCACGTGCGGCACCACGTCGGGGACCGCGCCCTCGGCGGTCTGGGCGCAGCGCAGGTCGGCCAGCCAGCCGGTGAAGAACGCGGCCACGTCGGCGTTGTAGCAGGCGGTGGGCAGGAACACCTGCGCGTCGGCGGTCCAGCCGAGCCGCTCGTCGCGCTGCGGGCAGTCGGTCGGCACGGACACGAAGTTGCCCCGCTGGCTCCACCGGAGGTTGCTCGTCAGCCGCCGCACCATGTCGTCGGAGCAGGAGAACTCGCCGGCGACCGGCGTGTCCGAGTGCATCGCCCGGCCCAGCACCTCGACGTCGTCGTGCCCGGTGACCTCGACGTAGCGGAAGCCGTGCACGGTGAAGCGCGGCTCGAACGTCTCCTCCGGCAGCCCTGCGGCGACGTAGTGGTCGGTCGCCTCGGCCGAGCGCAGGTTGGCGGTGTAGAGGGAGCCGTCCTCGTCGAGCGCCTCGCCGTGCCGGAGCGTGACGCGGGTGCCGGCGGGGGCGCCGCGCACCGTCAGCCGCACCCGGCCGGCGATGTTCTGCCCCAGGTCGACGATGGTACGGCCGGAGCCGTCCCGCCGGGTCCCCACGGGCACGAGGTCCTCGGTGACGCGTACGGGCTCGGCCGCCGAGGGCACGAGGACGTCGTGACCGGTGTCCACGACGCGGGCGGGGGCCCACGACGAGTCGTCGAAGCCGGGCAGGTCCCAGCCGGGCTGCTCCAGCCGGGCGTCGTACCACTCGCCCATCAACAGGTCGGCGTAGCGCAGCGGCCCGGTGCTCTCCCGCCAGCTCCCGTCGGTGCCGACGACCGTGCGCGAGCCGTCGGCGTGGTCGGCCACGAGCTGGACGAGCAGCTCGGGACGCCTGCCGTAGCGCTGGGCCTGCCGGCGGCCGTCCCAGCCGAGGCTGCCCGACCACCAGCCGTCCGCGAGCACCGCGCCCACGCAGGCGGGGCCGTCGCCGACCAGGCCGGTGACGTCGTACACCTGGTACGGCACCCGGTAGCGGTAGTCGGTCCAGCCGGGGGTCAGCTCGCCGTCACCCGCCCGGTGGCCGTTGACGCGCAGCTCGTACAGGCCGCGGGCGGTGCCCACGATCCGTACGGAGGTCGCAGGGCGCAGGTCGACGACGCGCCGGAAGTAGCGGGGCGGGGGCAGGGACGCGGTGCGTACGCTGCGGGGCTCGCGGTCGTCGGCCGGCGGCTCGAACGGCGGCAGGGTCTCCGGGTCGTGGCCGATCCAGGCGGCCGCCCACTCGTCCGGGTGCAGCACGCCGGTGCCGAACCACGACTCGGCCGCCGCCTCCTCGCCGTCCGCGGAACGGACCTGGACCTGCCAGGTGTGACGGGCGAACGACGCAAGCGGCGCGCCCGCGTACGAAGCGCTGGGGTCCTGTCCGTCGATCCAGCCGCTGTCCCAGGCCGGAGCGCCGCCGGAGCGGACCGTGATCCGGTACGCGGCCTGCGCGTCGCCGCGCCGGCCGGAGGCCAGCCGCCAGCTCAGCCTGGGCGCCCGGGTGGCGATGCCCTGCGGGGTGGCGAGGTGCTCACAGCGCAGGTCGTACGGGTGCAGCGCGCCCCCGGCGGGAGCAGGGGGAAGTGACCATCCGCTCACGGCGCTCACCAGGCCCATTCCGTGGCCGGCCGGGACAGCGGGTAGTCGCGTCGCGGCGCGGTGGGGTGCACCTTGCGCCCGCTGTACATCGGCCGGGCGGTGCCCTCGGGGCTGATGCCGATCACGTCGTCGCCGCGCCAGCGCACCCGGAACTCCCGGCCGGACGCGACCTCCGTGCTCGTCGACTCGGGCACGGGGAACGTGACGGTGATCCGCTCGCCCCGCCTGGGCGCGCGTACGGACAGGTAGCCGTCGGGCGCCCACGCGCCGGGCCGCGTGCCGTCGAAGCCGTCGCCGTCCCGGGTGACGCGCACCTTGGCGTACCCGGCCCATTCGGGCACCCGCATCCGCAGCTCGCGCAGGTCCCGGTGCACGTCGAGGTCGACGCGGCCCTCATGGGGGAGGTGGCTGAGCACGGTGACCCGCTCGGTGGCCCTGGTGAGCAGCAGGTTGACCCGAACGTCACGGTCATCGCCGGTGACGACGGAGTTCCACCCCCAGAACAGCCCGCGCACGCCGGAGCCGACGCAGCACGCCTGCACGTCGGCGGTGTGCCCGCGGCCCAGCTCGATGTCGCAGACGTAGTCGTTGGGGGCGCCGTACCCGGCGAAGGCGCCGCGTACCCGCTCGCCCACCCGCACGTGCGTCACCCAGCCGGGCTCGTCGCCCGAGGTGTCGGGGGCCGACTCGACCCAGCTCAGGTCGAGCAGCTGGGACTCGACGAGGTGGTTGCGCAGGAACCGCTCCACCACGCCCCAGTAGGCGGTGTGCCCGGAACCGGCGAGCGTGACGCCGGTGCCGATCAGGTCGACCAGGGAGCAGCTCTCGTGTTCGTAGCGCTGGCCTTCGAGGTCGCCGGGCGTCCAGCCGAACCGGGTGGCCTGGGTGAGCGCCCAGTCGTAGGAGCGGCGTACGAACGCGGTCAGCTCGTGGTCGCCGGTGTGGCGGGCGTAGCGGGCCAGCCCTTCGAGGGTTCCGAGACGGGTGTGGAAGTGGCCGCTGCGGTAGGCGCGGGCCGCGTTGAAGGCGCCGTCCTCGTGGAAGACGCCGCTCTTGTGCACGATCAGCCGGGCGAACCAGCCGCACAACTCCAGCGCGTCCTCGTTGCCGGTGGCCTGGTGGTAGCGGAGCAGCGGCATGATGAGCCGGCCGCTGAACGACGCCGGGTCGGGGGCCAGGTGCAGCGCGATGGCGTTCGGGGACGGCCAGCCGTCGGGGGTGTACTCGGAAGCGGGGTAGAACCAGACGTCCCGCTCCTTGATCGCGATCCGCTTGAGGGCGGCCACGTGCCGGTCGGCCAGCCGCCTGGCCTCGGGGTCGCCGTCGGACACGTACCACGTGGTGAGCGACAGGAGCACGGCGCGCTGGTCGATGAGGTTGGCGTTCGGGGGCCAGCCGGCCTCGGGGCGGGCCCGCCGGTAGCTCAGCCCGTCGGGGCCGAAGAAGCTCGTCAGCCGCCGCCTGAAGCCGTCCTCGACCTCCCGCCAGGTGTCCTTGCCCGTCATGTGCCGGGCGAGCAGGCAGGCGTCCAGCAGCCGGCCGTGGCTGGAGCCGTAGTCCCAGTCGCCGTGCCGCAGCGCGGCGGGCCGGGCGAGCAGGTCGGCGCTGAAGTACGGAACGCCGTCCATGCCCGTGTCCGGGTCCGTGTCGGGCAGTCCGGCCACCGCGTTCATCGCCAGCTCGGCCCGCTCTTCGAGCAGCACGGTGTCGGGGATCTCTGGCATGGCCGTCCCTTCGTTGCACATAAATATTCAACTGTGCATAGATGTCGCATTCAGCCTGCGTCGCCAGTTGACCCGCGTCAAGGTCTGCATGGATATTCATATCTTGTTGGATATGTCAGGCTGGGGGAGGATGGTGCCATGAGCGTTGATCCGGTGGTACGGCCAGGTTCGGGTGCGGCGGTGGCCCTGCGGCCCGTGACGGGAGCCCGCATCCACGACGGCTTCTGGGAGGCGCGGCAGCGGGTCAACCGCGAGGTGACGATCCCGCTGGGAGGGGAGCGGGTACGCGACTCCGGCGCCTTCGGCAACCTGCGCCGGGCCGCCCGGGGAGGCCCCGCCGAGCATGAGGGGAAGATCTTCGCCGACTCCGACGTCTACAAGTGGCTGGAGGCGCTGGCCTGGGAGCGGGGCAGGCGCGAGGACGACGGCCTGGCCCGCTCGTACGCGCGGGCGTCGGAGCTGGTCGCCGCCGCTCAGTGCGCCGACGGCTACCTCCACACGCACACCCAGCTCACCGGCCGGCGACGCTACTCCGACCTGGCCTCCAGCCACGAGCTCTACTGCGCGGGCCACCTCATGCAGGCCGCCGTGGCGGGCCGCCGGGCCACCGGCGACGAGACGTTGCTGCGGGTCGCCGCCCGCTTCGCCGACCACCTGGCCAAGGACCTGCCCCCGGACGCGATCGACGGCCACCCCGAGGTGGAGATGGGCCTGGCCGAGCTGCACCGGGAAACCGGCGTGCCCGCGTACCTCGACCTCGCCGCGCGCCAGGTGGCCGCGCGGGGGCGCTCTCTCATCCAGCTCAAGGGCCACCACGGCCCCGGCTACCGGCAGGACCGCGTGCCGGTCGCCGAGGCCACCACGGTCGAGGGGCACGCGGTGCGCGCGATGTACCTCGCGGCGGGGGCGACCGACGTCGCCGTCGAGACCTCCGACCTCGACCTGCTCGCCGCACTCGGCCGGCAGTGGCGCGACATGGTGGCCACCAAGACCTACCTGACCGGCGGGCTCGGCTCCAACTGGTACGGCGAGGCGTTCGGCGGCCACCACGAGCTCGCCCCCGACACCGCGTACTGCGAGACCTGCGCGGCGATCGGCAGCGTCCAGTGGTCGTGGCGGATGTTGCTGGCGACCGGCGACCCCGCGTACGCCGACCTGGTCGAGCGCACCCTCTACAACGCCGTGCTGCCCGGCGTCTCGCTCGACGGCGAGCACTTCTTCTACGTCAACGCGCTGCGCGTGCGCGCCGGCGCCGACCCCGACGACCTGCGCTCCCCCGCCCGCGGCCGGCAGGGATGGTACGGCACCGCCTGCTGCCCGCCGAACGTCATGCGCCTGCTCTCCTCCCTCGACCACTACCTGGCCACCCGCGACGCCGACGGCGTGCAGCTCCACCTGTACGCGCCCGGCACCGTACGCGCCGGCGACGTGCTGCTTGAGGTGGAGACCGGCTACCCGTGGACCGGCCGCGTCGAGATCGTGGTCAAGGAGACCCCCGGCCACCCGTGGACGCTCGCGTTCCGCATCCCCGCCTGGGCCGACGCGGCCGGGGCCGACGGGCGGACGGCCGAGCCGGGCGGCTACCACCGCGTGCGCAGGACGTGGCGGCCGGGCGACCGGGTGGAGCTGAACCTCGGGATCCGCCCCCGGCTGACGGCCGCCGTGCCCCGGCTCGACGTCGCCCGCGGCCAGGTCGCGGTGGAGCGCGGGCCGCTGGTCTACTGCCTGGAGCAGGCCGACCACCCGGGGGTGATCGTCGACGACCTGTGCCTGGCCGCCGCGGACCTGCGCGACGCGGGCCCGGTCGCCGGCCTGCCCGCCGACGTGGTGCCGGTCACCGCGCGCGGCCGGGCCCACGTGCACCGGGAGGACGACGGCGGTTTCCCCTACCGCGCCGCCGTCGCCCCCCATGAGCCGGAGCACGGGGGCCCGGTCGATCTGACGTTCGTCCCATACCACGTGTGGGCCAACCGGGGCGCCGGGCCGATGACGGTCTGGACGCCCATGCACCGGACATGACCGGCGAAGGCAAAGGAACCCTCATGATCTGTGATCACAGGTGGAAAACGGGTATGTCGTAGCGGCCGTTCGTGACGACTTCCGATCGCCCCCGACGTCATGCCCGGAGTGGAAGCGGCGGACGGCGGGATGTGATGATGTCCCCAACGGCACGGGGAGGAAGCGATCGTGGGGTCCCTCGCGGGCGACGGGCTGCCTCCGGATGACGTCGTCGTCTCCGCGCTGCGTGCGGGCGACGAGGAGATGTTCGCGACGCTGCTCGACACCTGGGCGCGGGGCATGCTGCGGGTGGCCCGCTCCTACGTGTCCACCGACGACTCCGCGGAAGAGGTCGTGCAGGACACGTGGCTGGCGGTGATCGGCGCCATCGACGGGTTCGAGGGCCGATCGTCGGTGAAGACCTGGGTCTACCGCATCCTGGTGAACACGGCCAAAAGGCGCAGCGTGCGCGAGAGCCGTACACTGCCGTGGAGCGCCTTCGAGCGGGACACGAGCCCGGCCGCCGATCTCACCCTGTTCCACGGAATCGACGGGGCTCTGGCGGGCAGGTGGAAGGAGGCACCCGCGGCCTGGCCGACGCCCGAAGGGCAGGCGCTCGCCGCAGAGGCGCGGGGTCTGATCGGCGAGGCGCTGGCGACGTTGCCTCCACGGCAGCGCATCGTGATCACGCTGCGCGACGTGGAAGGATGCACCTCCGAGGAGGTGTGCGAGATCATGGAGATCTCCGCCGTCAACCAGCGGGTGCTGCTGCACCGAGCCCGTGCGGCGGTTCGGGACCTGCTGGAGAGTTACTTCGCGTCGGTGAAACAGCCAGAATAGGTGAAACGGTTAAATACGCAGAGGGTAAGGCGGTCAACGTCGTGAAGCGGTTCACGTGCGGCGAACTGGTGGAATCCATCACCGCGTACCTTGACGACGCCCTCGACCCGCCCGTCCGCGCCGGGTTCGAGGCCCACGCGGCCTGCTGCGACGACTGCCGGCGCCACGTCCACCAGTTCCGCGTCACCATCCGGGCGATCGGCGACCAGCCCCCCGAGAAGTTGCCGGACCGCACGCGCGAGCGGCTGATGTCCGCCTTCAGACAGCGCCGGCGAACCTGACCGCTCCCGTGTAACGCTCGCCCGGCCGGCGGCTCTATAGAGCCATGCGTCACGCGAGGGCAAGACGATGATCGGGCTCACGACCGAGGGGTCGCCGCTCCGAGACGCCTCCGAGGTGGGGGACTACGCGCACCAGTGCTTCCGCCCCGGCGGCGACGACCAGGTGGGCGTGGAGCTGGAGTTCCTGGTCTTCGACCGCGTGTCGGCCACCCGCCACGTCCCGATGGACCGGGTCGAGCGGGCGCTGCCGCCACTGCCCGGCGGCAGCCGGGTCACCTTCGAACCGGGCGGCCAGTTGGAGCTGTCCGGCCCGGCCGGCTCGCTGACCGGCGCGATCGACGGCCTCACCGCCGACGTGGCCGCCGTACGCCAGGCCCTGGCGCACGACGGCCTGGTGCTGGCGGGCGTGGGCCTCGACCCGATGCGCCAGGCGGTACGCCAGTTACGGCAACCCCGGTACGACGCCATGGCGGAGTTCCTCGGCCGGCCGTACGGCGCGCTGATGATGTGCTCCACGGCGTCCATCCAGGTCAACCTGGACCTGGGGGAACGGCCCCGCACGCGGTGGGAGCGGGCGCACCTGCTCGGACCCGTGCTGACCGCGGCCTTCGCCAACTCGCCGCTGAGCCGGGGCCGGCCGTGCGGATGGATGTCGGGCCGCCAGGCCGTGTGGGAGCACCTCGACCCCACCAGGACGGCGCCCGTCCCCGCGTCGGGAGATCCGGTGGCCGACTGGGCCCGCTATCTGCTCGACGCCCGCGTCATGCTGGTGCGGGAGGGCGGCGAGCGCTGCCGCACCGTCCGCGACGGCTCCACCTTCCGTGACTGGCTGGGCTCGCGCGAACGCCCGCCCACCGTCGAGGACCTGGCCTACCACGCCACCACGGTGTTCCCGCCCGTACGCCCCAGGGGCTGGCTTGAGATCCGCTTCCTGGACGCCCAGCGCCCCGCGGACTGGCCGGTGTGCGTGGCCGTCACCCACGCCCTGATCAGCGACGACCGCGCCGCCGACGCCGCGGTCGCCGCCGTCGAGTCCTGCCTCGGACCCGGGTGGCGGCGAGGGCCGGGGGCGGACCGCGAGCCGTGGGCCTCCGCCGCGCGCCGCGGCCTGGCCGACCCCCGGCTGGCCCGCGCCGCGGACGCCTGCTTCCGCGCCGCCGCCGAGGCGCTGCCCCGCCTGGGCGCCACCCCCGCACTGACCGGGGCGGTGGCGGCGTTCGCCGACCGGTACGTGACGACCGGCCGCTCCCCGGCGGCCGACCTGATGGATCTGGCGAGAGAACCGGGGCGGCGCCTGCCGGCCTGGCTGACCGAAGAGGGACGAGAATGAGCGACTTGAAGGAACGCATCGCGAGCGAGCTGCTCGCGGTGCGCAGCCGGTCCCTGACCTACACGGAGGCCGAAGACGACCTGCTCGTACGCCAGCACTCCCCGCTGATGTCGCCCCTGGTGTGGGACCTCGCGCACGTCGGCAACTACGAGGAGCTGTGGGTCCTGCGCGAGGCCGGCGGCCTCACCCCGCTCAGGCCCGAGATCGACGACATCTACGACGCCTTCAAGACCCCGCGCAAGGACCGCCCCAGCCTGCCCATCCTCGGCCCGGCCGAGGCCCGCCGCTACATCGAGGGCGTACGCGGCCGCGTCCTCGACGTCCTGGACGCCGTCGACTTCGACGACCCCGCGCCGCTGCGCCGCGACGGCTTCGTCTTCGGCCTGGTCATCCAGCACGAGCACCAGCACGACGAGACCATGCTGGCCACGCTGCAACTGTCGAAGGAACCCGGCCTGGTACACGACGGGCGCCTGCCGCCGGCCCGCCCCGGCGGCCCGGCCGAGGTGTACGTGCCCGCCGGCCCCTTCCTCATGGGCACCGACACCCGGCCGTGGGCCTACGACAACGAGCGCCCCGCCCACCGCGTCGACCTGCCCGCCTACTGGATCGACCGGCTGCCCGTCGGCAACGGCGCCTACGCCGCGTTCATCGAGGACGGCGGCTACCACGACCCCCGCTGGTGGACCGGCGAAGGCTGGGAGTGGCGGCAGCGGCAGGGCGTCTTCGCCCCGCTGTTCTGGACCAAGGACGGCGGCGCCTGGCACCGTACCCGTTTCGGCCGCACCGAGCCCGTGCCCATGGACGAGCCGGTGCAGCACGTGTCCTGGTACGAGGCCGACGCCTACGCCCGCTGGGCGGGCAGACGGCTGCCCACCGAGGCCGAATGGGAGAAGGCCTGCGGCTGGGACGCCGGGGCGGGCCGGGCGCGGAAATACCCGTGGGGAGACCACGAGCCCACCCTCGAGCTGGCCAACCTCGGCCACCGAGCCGCCCGGCCCGCGCCGCTCGGCGCCTACCCGGCCGGCGCCGGCCCGTACGGGGCCGAGCAGATGATCGGCGACGTGTGGGAGTGGACCGGCACGTGGTTCGACGGCTACCCGGGCTTCCGCAGTTTCCCGTACCGGGAGTACAGCGAGGTCTTCTTCGGCCGGGACTACCGCGTGTTGCGCGGCGGCTCGTGGGCGGCCGACCCGGCGGCGATCCGCACCACGTTCAGGAACTGGGACTATCCGATCCGCCGGCAGATCTTCACGGGGTTCCGCTGCGCCCGTGACGCGGAGCCGGCCTAGTGTGCCGGCACGCGGCCTGGCTCGGAGCCCCCCGCGCCCTGTCCACGCTGATCCAGGACCCCGGGCACGGCCTGCTCGCGCAGTCGTACGCGCCCCGGCGGCAGCGGCACGGCACCGTCAACGCCGACGGCTTCGGCATGGGCTGGTACGACGCCGTCCGCGCCGAGCCCGTACGTTACCGGCGGGCCATCCCGATGTGGGCCGACGCCAACCTGCCCGCGCTCGCCCAGGTCGCCCGCTCCGGCTGCCTGCTGGGGGCCGTCCGGTGCGCCACCGTCGGCATGCCGGTCGAGGAGAGCGCCACCGCGCCGTTCACCGAGGGCCGGTGGCTGCTCAGCCACAACGGCCGCGTCGAACGGGACGCGGTCAGGGCGCTGGCCGACAGCGCCGAGAGCGCCTGCGACTCCGCCTGGCTCGCCGCCGCCGTCTTCGAACGGCTGCGCACCGGGCCCGACCTCGGGGAGGTCCTCGCGGAGGTCGTCGCCCACGCCGGGGAGAAGGACCCCGGCGCCCGCCTGAACCTGCTCGCCTGCGACGGCGCGTCCATCGCCGCGACCGTCTGGGGCGACACGCTCTTCGTCCAGCGTCACCAGGACGGCGTGGTCGTGGCGAGCGAACCGCTCGACGATTTGCCCGGCTGGCAGGCCGTGCCGGACCGCAGCCTGCTGCTCGCCTCGCCGGAAGGCGTGCGCGTCCAGCCCATGTGACCCCTTCTCCTGAGGAGACACCGTGCCTGTGAGCCCTTCGACCGTGCGCCTGGTCAACCACCTCGACCTCGACTATCTGCGCTCCTCCCTCGAGAACGACGTCAGGGCCGGCCTGATATCGTCGCCGAAGTTCCTGCCGCCCAAATGGTTCTACGACGAGGCGGGCAGCGACCTGTTCTCGCAGATCACCCGGCTGCCCGAGTACTACCCGACCCGGCGCGAGCTGGCCATCCTGCGGGAACGGGCCGCCGAACTCGCCGCCGCGAGCGGCGCCGACACGCTGGTCGAGCTGGGATCCGGCACCAGCGAGAAGACCGTGCTGCTGCTCGACGCCCTCACCGAGGCGGGCACGCTGCGGTGTTACGCCCCCGTCGACGTCGACGCGGTCACGCTCGCCGCGGCGGCGCAGCGGCTTGCCGAACGCTACCCCGGGCTCGCCGTTCGCGCCGTGTGCGCCGACTTCGAACGCCACCTGCGGCTGTTGCCCCGTACCGGCCGGCGCATGGTGGCCTTCCTCGGCGGCACCATCGGCAACCTCGAACCCGACGCCCGCCGGGTCTTCATGAAGGAACTGCGCGGCACGCTCCGACCCGCCGACACGTTCCTGCTCGGGGCCGACCTGGTCAAGGACAGGAAGCGGCTGGTCGCCGCCTACGACGACGCCGCCGGGGTGACGGCCGCCTTCAACCGCAACGTGCTGCACGTCATCAACCGGGAGCTGGACGCCGACTTCGAGCCGGACGCGTTCGAGCACGTCGCCCGCTACGACGAGGAGCACGACTGGATCGAGATGCGCCTGCGGGCCTCCCGCGCCATGCGGGCGCGCGTCGCGGCGCTCGACCTGGACGTGGACTTCGCCGAGGGGGAGGAGATGCGTACGGAGATCAGCGCCAAGTTCCGCCCTGACGGCCTGCGCGCCGAGCTGGACGCGGCCGGCTTCACCGTTCTGCGCTGGTTCACCGACCCGGCGGAGGACTTCAGCCTGGTGCTGGCCCAGGCGTGATCGGCAAGGCGTGGCGGGCGGCACGCTCCGTCGTACCGCCGGGTCACCTCGACGCGGCCGGCTGCAACGTACCGAGTGACCGGGTGCTCGACACGGTCGTGGAGCGGCTCCGGCGCGAACGCGAGCACGGCGGCTACGCGGCCGAACCCGGCCTCACCGACGCGAGATCCGCCCTCGCCGCCCTGCTCGCCCCGGCCGGCGTGTCTCCCGGGGACGTGGCCTTCGTGGAGAGCGGTACGGCGGCGATGGCGGCGTTGCTCGGCGGCTTGCGGCTCCCACCGGGCAGCCGTGTCGGCTTCGCCCGCACCGAGTACGGCAGCACTCTGATGCTCCTGCGCCGCCTGGCCGCCGACCGCTCGTGGACGCTCGTCGAACTGCCCGTGGACGCCGGCTCCCGCCTCGACCTCGACGGCCTCGCATCCGCGCTCGCCGGGGGGCTGGACCTCGTCACCCTGGTCCACATCGCCTCCCACCGGGGCGTCGTCCAGCCCGCGCGGGAGGCCGGCGCGTTGTGCCGCGCCGCCGGGGTGCCGCTGGTGCTGGACGCCTGCCAGTCCTTCGGCCACACGGACGTGGGCGGGGTGGGGGCGACCGCGTATGTGGGGACGTCCCGCAAGTGGCTCGCCGGCCCACGCGGCACCGGCTTCCTCATCGTCCCCGGACTCACGACGGGCACGGCACCGGGACCCCCGTGGGGGCCGCCGGCAGGCATGGACGCCGCCGCCCCCGCGCTCGGCGGCCACGTGTGGGGCACGGACGACCTTCCCGAACCACTGCCGGGGGCGATCCGCTACGAGAGCTCGGAAGGAGCGATCGCGTCCCGGGCGGGACTCGGCGCCGCCGTACGGGAGTACCAGGAGCTCGGCCCGGCCGACCTGCACGAGCACGGGGCAGAACTGGGCCGCACGGCCCGGCACCTCCTCCACGGCGCCGGCGGCTGGCATGTGGCGGAACCGCTCGACGAACCCTCCGCCATCGTCACCCTCCGGCCTCCGCCGGGCGACTCGGTGGAGGCCGCCCGCGCCCGCGCCGCCGAGGCGGGACTGCTCGTGGGCGCGGCACCGGTGGCGAGGGCGCCGCTGGACCTGCGAGAGCCCGTCCTGCGCGTCTCACCCGCCCCCGGCACGGAGCCGGAAACCCTGCACACGCTCGCCAGGATCCTCAGCACACCGCACAGGCGTTCACGGCCGACGTCCGAGCAGTAACTGGCCGGGAGACCACGCACCCTCAGTGCACACTGGAAACATGGCTTGGAGCTCGCGCTACGCGCATCTACGACATGCTGGACAACAGCCACGTGGGACTGATGGACGAACGTGTGATCCGCGAAGCGACTCGGCTGGACGATGTGCGTACATACCTGAACCATGAGAAGCTGATCGAGCTGTGGCCTCGTCTGTTTCTGCCCATCGAAGTGAGACGGGCGTGGGAGGCATCGTCCCTGCGGCTTGGACGAGCGGCGTAGCCGAGCTCTCATGAGTCGCGAATCTCCGCCGTTGCTTCCACCGCTGGGAGGTGTCGCTCGATCGGTGACAAGCGTGCTTGATGAGTTCGGACATACTGAGGAAAGTTGATGGGCGGGGAAGAATGACAGCGGGTTCCGGAGCGGGTGAGCGCCTCACGGCATTGGGTACGCAGCTGCTGGAGGTGCACATCTGGCTGCGCGAGATGCTGGAAGACCTCCAGGACGGCATCGACGACTACCTTGACGGCAAGGGCATGCCGCCCCGTGATCTGCGCGCCCACTGCCTGTCCTTCTGCACGGCGCTGACCCGCCACCACACGGGCGAGGACAGAGCCGCGTTCCCGGCGATCGCCGAGGAGTTCCCCGAGCTGCGCAAGGTGCTCTCCGACCTGCGCACCGACCACAACCAGATCGACTGGCTCATGGGGAACCTGCGCAAGCTCCTCGACTCCCTCCCCGAGCAGCCGGACCCGGCCACGGTGGCCAAGGTGCGCGAGGAGGTGGAGGCGCTGTCGGCGGTCATGCAGACGCACTTCATCTACGAGGAGAAGAAGCTGATTTCCGTGCTGAACTCCATGGACGTGCCCGAATGGCGCGATAACCGGCCCGACTTCCTGCTGATCGACGACGAGGACGACGCCTGAGGTGGCCGAACGCGGCCGGATCACGCTCCTTTCTCGCGCCGCAGACTCACGGTGGCAACGCCGGCCACATCATCGTCCTGGAGGACGGTCGTGGTCGTTCGGACGGGAAGCACGGGATTGCACATGTCCATCGCTTGAGCAGCTAACTGAGCTCGCTACGGGCGTCGCACGTGTTCTACACTTGTGGCATGTCTGCCATTCCAGCCCGCGAACTCCGCAACCATACGGCCGATGTCCTGCGGCGCGTCGAGAGCGGCGAGGAGATCGAGGTGCTCAGGGACGGTCAGCCGATTGCGAAGATCATCCCGTTCACGCGACGCCGTCGGTGGATCTCCGCGGTCGAGGTCGGTGGTGAGCTGGCTCGCCTGGGCGCGGACACGACAGGCCTGGCAGAGGAACTGCGGGAAACCCTCACCGGGACAACGGACGATCTCCCGTGGTAGAACGCAAGCGCGCATTGGCCGACACCTCGGTCTTCATCGGCATGGAAGCCGAGCGCTTCGATACCGCTCGGTTCGCGGGCTTCGAATGGGGTGTCTCGGCCGTGACTCTCGGCGAGCTCAGGCTGGGCGTGCTGCAGGCTCGTGACTCCGAGACATCGGCCCGGCGGCTGTCCACGTACCAACTCGCCGAGCGCTTCGAACCCATCGTCATCGACGAGGCGGTCTCGGACGCTTGGTCACTGCTGGTCTCCCGCCTCAGAGCCGCAGGGCGCAAGGCGCCCATCAACGACAGTTGGATCGCCGCCACCGCCATCGCCCACAAAGTTCCCGTCGTCACCCAGGACGCGGACTACGACGAGATGCCCGGCCTCGACGTGATCAAACTCTAGGCTCCGGTGCTCGCCCAACAGGGCACACCCGGCGTACGCGTCGCGCCGGAGCGCCGCGTACAGGCCGACATCGGTTCTTCTCTTCGCGGACATCCTTCCCCTGTTCGGCGAACGCCTTGAAATCCTGCATGTGCTGCTGCGACTGCTTGTGGAAGGAACCGGGCATCAGGAGCCCCACCAGCCGCATCAGCAGGCCGCCGAACCGGTATTCGCTCTCGCTCTCCCGACGATCTCGCGGTCGAAGTGGTGAGCAGCGGGTGTGGCTCGGCAGTCCCGACGGGCCCGCGTGGAAGCTCCCGGCTGATTCTGGTTCGTTCACGGTCGGCCCTCATCAGGGCGCGGGACCCACCTTGACGTCCGCGAGGGTCAGGCCGGTCACGTCGGCGGCCACGTCCGCGCGCTGCACGTGGGCGAACGTGCTGTCCCTGATCGTGATGTCCCTCAAGGGCTGTTCGGGATACCCCCGCAGCAGGTACGCGCTGCGCGTCCGGTCGCTGCGCACCCCCGCCACGTTGATGTTGCGGATGGGGGGCGGGTCGTCGCCGTTGTGGCCGTCGCCGTGGTAGAGGTCGATGGAGACGGCTTCCTTGGTCAGCTCGCTGATCTCGACGTCCTTGACGAAGACGTTCTCGACGTAGCCCCCCCGTACGGAGTTCGTCTTGATGTAGAGGCCGAAGTAGAGTCCGGGGCCGCCCCAGCGGCAGCGGCGGACGAAGACGTTGCGGATGCCGCCGGTCGTGTCCGTGCCGATGGCGACCGAGCCGTACCGGTAGCGCATGTCGCAGTCCTCGATCAGCACGTCCTCGCACGGCACCCCCACCCGCCGCCCATCGGGGCCGCGGCCGGCCTTGATGGCGACGCAGTCGTCGCCGACGTCGAAGACGCAGCCCGTGATCACCACCGAGCGGCAGCTCTCGGGGTCGCAGCCGTCGTTGTTGGGCCCGCGAGAGTGGATCGAGACGTTCCTGACGAGGACGTTCTCGCACCGTACGGGATGGATCTCCCACATGGGGGAGCGCACGATGCGCACACCCTCGATGAGCACGTCGCGGCACAGATACGGCTGGATCATGTTCGGGCGCAGGTGGTGGCCCGCGCCGAACACCCGCTCCTCGACCGGCACCCCATCCGCGGCCATCCGCTGCAACGCCGCCCAGTCGTCCGCCTCGTTCGGCATGCCGGGTCGCCAGCCGAAGGCGGGCGTGCCCACCCACCACCACCAGTGCTCGGGCCCGGCCCCGCCGTCGAGCGTCCCGGCGCCTGTGACGGCGATGTTCTCCTGTCCGTGGGCGTAGATGAAGGGGGAGTAGTTGTAACACTCGATGGCGGAGAAGCGGGTGAAGACGGCCGGGAGGTAGTCGGCGGGGTCGGTGCTGAACAGGATCGTCGCGCCCGCCTCCACGTGCAGGTCCACGTTGGAGAGCAGGTGGATCGCGCCGGTGGGGTAGGTGCCGGGCGGCACGCGCACGTGCCCGCCGCCGCTCTCGTGGCACGTCTCGATGGCGGCGCGGAACGCCCTCGTCCACGTCTCCCCGCCGCCGAAGCCGGTCACGTCGAACCACCGGTCGGGGAACTCGGGCGGCCGCACCCGCTTCCGCAGCTCGTCGGCGTACCGCCAGGCCTCTTCCTCGTTCATGCCACCTTCCTCATGCGCAGCGCGTGGTGCAGGGGCAGGGCGATCACCCAGGACGGGTTCCACGTGTTCGCCTCGCCCTTGCGCTGCCAGTTGGTCTGGAAGAATCCTTCGCCCTGCTCGCCGGGGACGTGGAAGCCCCAGTCGCCGGGTTCCGTGCAGATGCCCTGGCCCATGGCGTGCAGGATCGTCTCGGCCCGTTCCGCGTAGTGCGTCCGGCCGGTCATCAGGCCGAACTCCATCAGTTCGGACGTCGGGAAGAACACGTCGAGGTGGTGGTTCTGCACGCTCACCGCGGGCCAGCCGCACGCCTGGAAGCCGCGCCGCCGGAACGTGCTGCCCTCGTCGAACTCGGGCGACCACACGTAGACGAACGTCAGCAGCCAGTCGGCCGCCGTCTCCGCCCACCGCGCGTACGTCTCCCGCCCGGTCAGGCGGTAGAGCTCGAAGGCGGCCTGGAAGTAGTACATCCCGGCCTCCTTGTCCTCGCCGGAGGCGTCGAGGGTGGCGTGGGCGAAGGGCCGCTCGAACGTGGCCGCGTACAGCCGGTGGTAGTGGCCGAGCACCTCCTCCGCGCGCCGCAGCCACACCTTCTCGCCGCCCAGCCGGTACGCGCCCAGCAGCGCCTGCACGCACGCCACCCCCGCCGCGGTGACCATGGGAGAGAACGGGTCGCCGTCCGGGGTCCAGCCGAGGGGGACGACGCCCTCCGGCAGCCGGGTCCGCCAGAAGAACGCGGCGGCGTCCTCCACCGCCTCCTCCCAGTCCGGCGGCACCGGCAGGGCGGCCTCGCGCAACCGCAGCGCGAGCTCGGCCAGGTCGGCGACCGTCTCGCCGTGGGCGCGGCTGGAGACGAAGGCGGCGCCGTCCTTGCGGAACGCCTCCCACCTGTCCTCGTCGAGCAGGTGGCGTCCGTGCCGCAGCCCGCGTACGGGCATCCGGCTGCCCTCGACGTAGAAGGCGGCGGCACGACGAGCTCGCCCGACACGTTCGGGTTCCTCCCGTTCGAGGCCCAGTTCGGCGTCGCAGCGGGCCAGTTTCATGCACTGGCCCGTCCAGCCGTACAGGTACGAGCGGGGCTTGCCGGGCCGGGTGCCGTCGTAGGCGAGGTAGCCCTCGCCCGCCCAGCGCGCGTCCATGGCGTTCGTCTTGAGCCGCACGATCTCGTCCCGGGACAGCGGCCTGGCGCCCGTGTCCCGGTAGAGATCCGTGCGGACGAGCCTGGTGAAGCCGAGGCCGCGCGGCTCCACCGAGCCCCAGTCGAGCGTGTGGCGGGTGGTGACGGTCTCGCCCGGCCCCAGGTCGCGGTAGCCGACGGGCCGGTCCGCCACCTCCGCCTTGCTGACGTAGCAGACGTCCGGCTCGCCGTCGAAGGCGATCACGCCGGTCATCGCCGCGACCGTCAGGCCCGGCGACCGTACGACGCCGAGCGAGCCGTACGCCACGGTGCCGTCGTCGAGCCTGGCCGGCGTGGGGTGGGCGAAGAGGCTGACGTAGCGGCCGTCCCATGCGGCGTTGACGGCGGGGATGGGCAGGCGGTGCTCCTCGCCCACGAACCCCTCGCGCGGCACCTTCCTGCGTGGGTCGGACGAGGGGTTGCCGTTGTAGAGCACGCCGGGCATGGTGACGTGCGCGTCCGTGGTGGGCAGCGGCAGCAGGAGGCCGGCCGCCACGTCGGTGACCTCGTGATCGGCGTCGTTGCGCCAGGTGGTGGTGAGGGTGAGCAGGCCGCCGTGGGCGAAGGCCAGCTCCAGCCGGGCGCTCAGCGGCCCGAGCCCGGCCGTGACCACGACGGTCCCGCCCGCCGTACACACGCGGACGGAGTCGCCGAAGGCCGGCTCGACCCGCCACGGGCGGCCTGTGGAGGCGGTGAGCATGCCGCTCAGCGGCGCCCGCAGGTGCGGCCCGTCCGTGTCGCGGCGGCGCAGCAGCAGCTCGGGCCCGCCCGCGCCGGCCACCACCTCGACGACCTTCCCGCCCGGCTCCTCGACGGCCGTGAGAACGCCCGCCGTCATGGCCGCCGCCGGATCCTGACGGCCTGGCCGACCGTCCCGGGCAGCGGCACCGTGATCGTCCCGCCGTCCAGCACCCCGAGCGGCGTGACGGTCATCTCCCAGGTGTCGATCACCTCGACCTCGTACCGGCCCTGCGGCACCTCGTACGTCCTGTCGGGGAAGCGGTGCTCCCCGCAGTACTCCAGGTAGAACTCCCCGGGCACCTCCAGCATCGGCGCGTCCCGGTCCTGGTAGCGCGCCTCGTCCGGGGTGCCGGCGACGACCTGGCGCAGCAGCGCGAGCCGGGGCACAGCGGCCCCGGTGAGCGTGCCGCCGTCCTGCGACCAGGTCAGCCCGTCGTCGTCCACGTACGACTCGCCGTGCGTAAGGTGGCGTCGGCGCACCGACCCGTCCCAGGCCATGGTGACGACCTTCTCGGGCGGCAGGCTCAGGGATGGGTCCTCGGCGTCGCCCTCGTACCCGCACATGTCCATCAGCACCGGCTTGTGGTGGTCGCGCGTCGCCACCCACGCGTCGCGCGGGCTGGGCGCGCGTACGCTGCCGTGCGTGAACGAGCGCCGCCACAACAGCGGCGAGTCCGCGGGCACGGTGATCGAGAGCGGGTGGTGGCCGGGGTCCTCCTCGGCCACCAGGTCGGCCAGCCGCACCCAGTCGTGCTCGGTGAACGCCGGGAACCGCGAGGGGTCGCCGGACAGCGACCACCACACGTTCGGGTGCGCGGACAGACGCGGCACCACGTCCCGCACGTAGCGGCGGGCGGTCTCGACGTCGGAGACGCCCTCGCCGGGATGCATGAGCACGAGTTCGGCGGTCACGCCGATCCCGGCCAGCTCGGCCACCCGCTCCTCCAGCGCGTCGAGGGAGCACCGGGTGGCGAACGCCGCCATCCGCACCCGCTGGAACGGCGACGACTCCAGCGTGGCGAGGGTCCGCGAGCGCCGCTTCTCGTCGTGCAGGTGCCAGCCGAGCGCGGTGGTCGCCATCGGCCCGATCCTCATCGATCTCCCACTCTCGTCATCCGCAGCGCCAGGTACGGTTCGCGCGGCAGCCCGACCCGCACCCGGTCGCGGTGCACCCCGTCTACCGGGGTGACGGTCATGTTCCAGGTGTCGATCAGCTCGACCTCGTACGCGCCGCCCGCCGGCAGGTCCACCGTGACGTGGGCCGGTTGCCGCCGCCCCAGGTAGCGCAGGAGCGTGCCGTCGGGGCGCTGCTCCACGATCGTGCGCAGGAAGGCGATCCTCGCCGGGCTCTCGCCGTACAGGCCGCCGCCGTTGCCGATCCACGCGCGGTCCTGGAAGCCGGCCAGCGACTCGCCGTGCCCCACGTAGCCGCCGCGCGTCACGCCCTCCCAGAACCGGTCCACCAGCTCCTGGGCGGTGACGTTGCCCCAGCGTTTGCCGATGTTCCCCTCGTAGGAGATCTCGTCGATGACGACGGGCTTGGGGCAGGCCGCCAGCCAGGCGTCCGTCGGGGTGGCGTCCCAGTGCTGGATGCTCTGGTGCGTGATCCACGGCTTGGTGAAGTCGTACAACGACGCGACCTCGAACATGCGGGTCCCGTTGTGGATGGAGCGCAGGTGCTCGTACGGGTCGTGGCGCACGATCGTGCGCAGGATGTCGTCCCAGTCGGCCACGGTCTTGGCCCGGTTGAAGTCGTACTCGTTGGCGGCCGACCACCACACGTTGCGGTAGGCGGACAGCCGGGCGATGACATAGCGCACGAAGGCGTGGTCGACCTCACGGCCCATGTCCTGGAAACCGCGTACGCCGCCGTCGTACGGGTGGAAGAGGATCACGTCCGCCTCCACGCCGATGTCGCGCAGTTCGCGGACCCCGGCCTCCAGGTGGCGGAAGAACACGGGGTTGAACCGGGTCAGGTCCAGCCCGTCCGGGTCCTTCCCGGCGAACGGCACCTCCGGCGGCGTCATCGGGCCCGTCGGCAGCACGCACATGCGCAGCTTGTTGAACGGCGACGACTTGAGCGTCCGCAGCGTCCGGCGTTCCCGCTCCTCGTCCATGTCGTGCGTCCAGTGGTACGCGGTCGTGCCGAACGGCAGGTACGGCGTGCCGTCCGCGTACGCGAAGCCGGTGCCGGCGGCCCGCACGGGGCCGTGGTTGCCCGGGGCGGGCGGCCCCACGTCGAAGCCGCCCGAGCATCCGTCCAACTCTTCCACGTTGCTGACAGTCGTGAACCGCCACGGACCCACCGCGTCCGGCATGAACCGGACGCGGTAGACGCCGTCCCCGTCGTAGAAGCCCTCGGCCTCGACGACGCGGTTGCGGTACTGGTACCGGGCCGACAGGCGAACGTCCGCGAAGGGGTTGCCGCCGGTCGGTCCGGCCAGTTCGATCTCGTGGACGCCCCAGCGTTCCACGGTGGTGGAGAACGTCACCAGTCCTTGCCCGCTTCCGCCTGCGCCTTGATGTAGTTGGGGATGTCCTGCTGCTGGGAGAGGCTCAGCGCCTGCTCGGGCGTGCCGCCGTCACGCAGGATGTGCTGGCGGTAGACCGACCACAGCGGCAGGTCCCAGTACTCGGTGTTCTCGTAGTTCGAGATGGTGGCGTTCTCGCCCCAGTAGACGGCGGAGGTGTCGATGCCGGCCAGTTCGGGGATGGCCGTGCCGAAGCTCCGCACGACCTCGTCGGTCTGCAGGACCGCCTTGAGGCCGTGGCTGGACAGTTCGGTCTGGCCCTCCTCGGAGACCAGCCACTTCACGATCTGCAGGGCCTGGTCCTTCTTGGGTGAGGACGGCGGGATGAACGCGGCCCGCGTGTTCGGCTGGTAGGTCGTCGTGGAGCCCTTCTTGAGCACCGGGACGGCGCTGACGCCGATGTCGACGCTCTTGGCGTGCTCCGCGAAGGAGTCCTCGTCGCCGTCCTCGATGAACAGCTCGCTGCCGGCGTACATGTTGAGCCGCGACAGCGTGTCGACCGCCATGGCCAGGTGGCCCGGCTGGCTCATGTCGCCCTTGAAGAAGTCGGTGACGGTGGTGAAGTCGTTGCGCGGGATCTCCAGGAAGCGGTACAGGTTGTCGACGTACGTCTTCCAGGCGTCACTGCTGATGTCGACCTTGACGTCCTCGGGCGCGGGCTCCTCGCTCGTCGTCGGCTGGAACGGGTAGAGGCCGGCCTGGTTGAAGTCCAGATACTGGTCAGGGTGCTGCATGTAGCCCTTGTAGTGATCCAGGCCGTCGTCCGCGGTCAGCCGCTTGGCCTTCTTGTACGCATCGTCGTACGTCATGCCGGGCTTGGGGTGCTTCACCTTGAACTTGTCGAAGATCTTCTTGTTGTAGAGCAGCACGTGCTCGTCGATGAACAGCGGCACGCCGTAGATCCCGCCGTCGGAGCGCGACCTGGTCAGCTCCACCGCGGAGGTGTTCAGCGTGTTCAGGTCGATGCCGGCCTGTTCAAGGTCGGGGGTGAGGTCGCCGACCCAGCCCATCGGTTCGAGGTCGCGGTCGATGCGGTTCTTCGGATCCTCGATGATGATGTCGGGGACGACGCCGGCGTTCTTGAGCTCGTCGTAGCGGACGGGCAGGTCCCACGTCGCATACTTGATCTTGACGTCGGGGAACGCCGCCCGCAGCTTGTTCCCGATGACCTCGTCGAAGACCCTGGTGCCCTCCCGGGTGTCCTCCGTGACGGTCGACTCGAACGGCTTGTAGTTGGCGGCGAAGATGAACAGCTCGTCGTCGCAGACGCTGAACGGCACGTCGTACTGGTTGGGCACGTCCTTGCAGGCCGCCGGCGGCGAGGAGGTCGCACTGGCGGCGGCGGGGACGGCGGTCGTGACGGCGAGGGCGAGCGCGAGCAGCGCGAAGCCGCGTGACTTCTTCATCAGGTGGGGTCTCCTCAGGGCTGTTTCGCGGGCGAGTAGCTGCACCGGCGCACCACGTCGCGCCGGACGCCGTTCTTGAACTCGGTGATCGTGTGCTCGGGGTAGTTGGACAGCAGGCCCACCGCGTCGCGGAGGTACGGCTCGTTGAAGACCACGTGCCGGATGTTGTTGCGGTTGTAGGAATAGACCATGTGGATGAAGCCGTCGCCGCTCTGCGCCAGCACGGGATAGGTGAACTGCGGCCCCGACTGCGCCTCCACGTCGACGGAGTGCTCCCACGTGCGGCCCTTGTCGGGCGAGAGCGACAGCCGCATGGGGGAGCGGTGCTCGACCCACGGGTTGTAGGCCAGCACGAGCTTGCCGTCGTGCAGCCTGAGCGCGGCGACGCGCGAGTTCGGGTTGCCGATGGGCTCGGCCACGGGGGTGCTCCACGTGCGGGCGAAGTCGGTCGAGTCGCTGGTGTGGATGGCGCCGTCGCCGGTGCGCAGGTAGGCGCGCAGCCGTCCCGGCTCGACCTCCACGACGGTCGGCTGGATCGATCCCTCAGGCGTGCGGATCCAGTCGCCGTGCTCCTCCGGGTACGCCTTCCACGACGACATGTCCTCGCTGAAGACGTAGAAGCCGGAGCTGGAGCCGCCCTCGTCGTAGATGGGCAGCAGCACCTCGCCGTTGGACATGCGGATGGGGTTGGTGCCCACCATCCACCCCCACTCCTCGCGGATGGTGGCGGGGTCGCTCCAGGTCTTCCCGCTGTCGTCCGAGGTGATCAGCCGGATCGGGGCCTGCTCCCAGCCGTGGCCCTCGATCGTCACGAAGAACAGGTAGAGCCGCTTGCCGTCGGACCACAACACGGGGTTGCCGTCGGCCTTACCCGCCTCGTCGAACACCACCTCGGGCGCGGACCACGCGCGCTTGCCCGCCGCCAGCCGCGACAGGTAGAGCGCCTGGTCGGGCGCCCCCTCCGTGGTGCCGCCGTAGTAGACGGTCAGCATGTCGCCGTTCGGCGCCTGCGCCAGGCCGGCCGCGTGCACCTTGGGGACGCCGGGGTCGGGCGCGGCCACGTCCTGACGGCAGGCGTACGAGCCGGTCGGCTCCACCCGTACGTCGCCCTCCCCGGCACCGTCCGCGAGGGTGGAGGGGAGCGCCACGGCCACCGCCGCGGTCCCGAATAACATGCTCTGCCGAAGTTTCATCACAGGCCGATCTCCAGATGTTTGATGGTTTTGCGCAGGTAGGAGAAGGCGACGTCCACGCGCCCGTCGCCGCCGTCGATGACGCTCGGATAGGAGTAGCCGAGCTCGTTCTGCCAGTACTCGTCGTCGGAGTCCTGCAGGACCCGCCGGTACGGCCAGCTCTCGCCGCCGTCGTCCGACACCGCGAGCACCAGAGGGGTGCGCAGCGCCTTCTTGCGCTGCCTGCCGTTCTTGACCACCCACCGGTACTCACCGCGCTCCAGGCTCGCGTCGTTGTAGACGAGCGCCAGCCGTCCGCCCCCGAGCTTCGTGAGCTGGACGGAGGAGTCGTTGTTCGGCAGGTCGGTGCGTTCCGGCGCCGACCAGGTGCGGCCGTCGGCCGAGGTGGAGGCGTAGATCCGCCCTGCCCGCCGGTCGCGGTACATCGCCAGCAGCCGTCCGCCTGGCTGCTCGGCGATGGTCATCTGCACCAGGTCGCCGCTGCCGGGGACCGCGTGCTCGGCCCACGTACGGCCGCCGTCCGCGCTGACCTGGACGACGCTGCGGTCGCCCGCCTTGCCGCAGTGGTAGGCGGGCAGCAGCCACGTCCCGTCCGCCAGGACGAGCGGCGGGTGCCGGACGAAGACGCCCGGTTCGGCGAAGAGCACGTCCGGCTCGCTCCAGGTGCGGCCCGCGTCGGCCGACGTCCTGACCACGACGTGCGCCGTCGTCTGGTCGTACGGCTCGCTGGAGGTGTGCAGCAGCCGGACCAGCCCGTCGCCGCCGTCGAACAGCACCGGGTTCTGCTCGCTGCGCAGCGGGTCGGCGGCGACGAGCAGCGGCGTCTCCCAGCGTTCGCCGGCCAGCCGGGAGACGACCACATCGGTGCCGGGGGAGCCCTCCTCTGGGCCGCTGAACCAGGCGCACAGCAGTTCACCGTCCCGCGTGCGCAGCAGGTTGGCCGCGTGGTTGTCCGGGCCGTGCGGCGCGGGCAGCAGCGCCTCCCGCGTGCCGGGCAGCGTGCCCGACGGACGGAGGACGCCGTCGAAACGGGGGTCGGTCATGCGCTCACCTTCGGGTCCTCGCGCACGTCCGGGTCGGGGACGCCGCGCAACTCCAGTTCCTCCGCGAAATGACAGGCGACGCGGCGCCCTCCGACCTCGCGCAGCGGCGGCGGGTCCGTGCGGCACACGTCCCTGGCGTACACGCAGCGCGGGTGGAAGGGGCAGCCGGGCGGCACGTGCGCCGGGTCGGCGATGTCGCCGAGCAGCTTGATCCGCTCGCGGTGCCTCCTGGCCGCCGGGTCCGGGTCGGGCACCGCCGACAGCAGCGCCTCGGTGTAGGGGTGCAGGGGCCGCCCGTACAGCTCGCCGGTCGGGCCCTGCTCGACGACCTTGCCGAGGTACATCACCGCGACGACGTCGGCGACGTGCTCGATGATGCCGAGGTCGTGGCTGACGAACAGGAAGCCGAGACCCGACTCCTCCTGCAGGTCGGTCAGCAGGTTGAGGATCTGGGCCCGGACCGACACGTCGAGCGCGCTCACCGCCTCGTCGGCGACGACCAGCCGGGGCGACAGGGCCAGCGCCCGCGCGATCCCGACCCGCTGGCGTTCGCCGCCGCTGAAGGCGTGCGGGTAGCGGTCGGCGTACTCGGGGCGCAGGCCGACGCGGTCGAGCAGGTCGCCGACGCGGGCGTGGACCTCCTCCTTGGTGCCGTACCCGTGCGCTCGCATCGGCTCGCCGATGATCTCGCGCAGCGTCTTGCGGGGGTTGAGCGACGAGTGCGGGTCCTGGAAGATCATCCGCACCTGCCCCCGGTACGGCTTGAGCTCCTTCTCCTTCAGCCCCGCCACGTCGATCACCGAGCCGTCCGGCCACCGGTAGAGCATGCGCCCGCCGGAGGGGTCGTGCGCTCGCACGATGCACCGGCCCAGCGTGGTCTTGCCGCAACCGGACTCACCGACCAGGCCGAGCGTGGTGCCCTCCTCGACGGCCAGGTCCACCGCGTCCACGGCCCTGACCGCGCCCACCTGCCGGCCGAGCAGGCCGCTGCGGATGGGGAAGTGCTTGGTCAGCCCTTCGAGCCTGAGCAGGGGTTCCATGCTCATCGCCGCTCCTCCCGCTCCTGCTGTTCGTCGTCGTAGAGGAGGCAGGAGACCTCGCGGTCGCCCACCACGACGCTGCTCGGGGTCACGGTGTCGCACCGGCCGGCCATGGCGCTGTCGCAGCGCGGGTGGAACGTGCAGCCGTCCGGCCGCGCGAACGGCGGCGGCACCATGCCTCTGATCGCCGCCAGCCGGGTGCGCGAGGCGCGTCCGAGCCGGGGCATCGAGCGCAGCAGCGCCTGCGCGTACGGATGCCGGGGGGCGGCGAGCACCTGTTCGGCGGCGCCGTACTCGACCACCCGGCCCAGGTACATGACGGCCATGCGGTCGGCCACCTGCGCGGCCACGCCGAGGTCGTGCGTGATCAACATGATGGCCATGCCGAACTCCGCCTGCAGGTCCCGCAGCAGCTCGAGGATCTGCGCCTGGGTGGTCACGTCGAGCGCGGTCGTCGGCTCGTCGGCGATGAGCAGGCTCGGGCGGCACGACAGCGCCATGGCGATCATGGCTCGCTGCCGCATGCCGCCGCTCAGCTCGAACGGGTAGGCGTCGACCCGGTGCCGGGGCTTGGGGATGCCGACCCGGTCGAGCATGTCGATCGCCCGCTCGCGGGCCTCGGCCTTGCCGACGTTCTCGTGCAGCCGGACCGCCTCGACGATCTGGCTGCCGATGGTGTGCACCAGGCTCAGCGAGGCCATCGGCTCCTGGAACACCATCGCGATGTCCCGCCAGCGCACCTGCCGCAGCAGCCGCTTGTCCGCGCCGACCAGCTCGACGGGCCCGTCCTGCCGGTGCAGCGTGATCCGGCCGCCCTCGATCTGTCCCGGCGGGTCCACCAGGCGCAGGATCGAGCGGGCCATGACGCTCTTCCCGCAGCCGGACTCGCCGACGATGGCCAGCGTCTCGCCCCTGCGCACGCGCAGGTCCACGCCGTCGACCGCGCACACCACGCCGTCGTCGAGCAGGAAGTGGGTACGCAGGTCCGCGATCTCCAGCAGTACGTCGTCCTCTGCGGCCACGACGGCTCACGCTCCCTTCGCGGTGGTCACGGTGGCGGTCGGCGTGGCGGGCGCGGCGGCGCGGCGCCGCCCGAAGAGCCGCCTGCCGCGGGGCCGGTGCCCCGACCTGTACGGGTCCGCCGCGTCCCGCAGCCCGTCGCCGAAGAAGTTCATGGCGACGACGACCACGACCACCGCGACGCCCGGCGCGAGCAGCCACGGCGCGTTGGCGACGACGCGCACGTTCTGCGCGCCCTCCAGCAGCACGCCCCAGCTGACCGCGGGGGCCTGCAGCCCCAGGCCGAGGAAGCTGAGGCTGGTCTCGCCGAGGATCATCCCCGGGATGGCCAGCGAGAGTGAGGCGATGATGTGGCTGGCGAACGAGGGGATCATGTGGCGGAAGATGATCGACAGCCGGCCCACGCCGTCCAGCCGGGCGGCGGTGACGAAGTCCTCCTCGCGCAGCGACAGGAACCGCCCCCGCACGTCCCTGGCCAGCCCGGTCCACCCGATCAGCGACAGCAGCACCGTGATGGCGAAATATCGGGCCAGCGGCCCCCAGTCCGTGGGGAGCGCGGCCGACAGCGCCATCCACAGGGGCAACGTCGGGATCGCCATCAGGAACTCGATGACCCGCTGCACGACGTTGTCGACGCCGCCCCCGAAATATCCGGAAATGCCGCCTATAAGCATGCCGAGTAAGAAGCTGGCGGCGACCCCGACCAGCCCGATCGACAACGACACCCGGGCGCCGTGGATGAGCCTGGACAGCAGGTCCCTGCCGTTCCCGTCGGAGCCCAGCAGGAAGACCGGCTCGCCCTTGGTGACCGGGCCGATCAGGTGGATGTCGGACGGGATCAGGCCGAGCAACCGGTACTCGTCGCCGTGCACGAACAGCCCCACCCTGACCACCTTGGCGGGGTCCTCGGTGTAGGTCTGCGCGTACGTCGTCGCGTCGCGTTCGGTCGTGTACCCGTAGACGTGCAGGCCGTGCTCGCCCGAGTACCGCACCATCTGCGGCGGCGCGTACGTCATCGACGTGTTCGCCGTCGAGCTGGACATCGGCGCGAAGAACTCCGCGAAGATCGCCACGAAGTACACCGGGATCAGGATCGCCGCGCCGGCCATCGCGAGCCGGTGCCGGCGGAACTGCCGCCACATCAGCCGCCACTGCGGCAGCGTCCCTACTTCCTTCGTCGGTCGCCTGAGGAACATGTGGCGCTACTCTCTCTTGTACCGTTTGCGGATTCGCGGGTCCCACCAGGCCAGCGCCAGGTCACTCACCACGGTGCCGACCACGGTCAGCGTGCTGAGGATCATGATGAAGCTGCCGACCAGGTACATGTCCTGGCTCATGACCCCGCTGAGCAGCAGCGGGCCCCCCGTCGGCAGGCTCATGACGACCGACACGATGGTCTCCCCGCCGATGAGCCCCGGGAGCAGCCAGCCCACCGTGCTGAAGAACGGGCTGAGCGACATCCGCACCGGGTACTTCAGCAGCAGCTTCCACTCCGGCAGCCCTTTGGCCCTGGCCGTGTGCACGTAGGGCCGGTAGAGCTCGTCGAGCAGGTTCGCCCTGGTCACCCGGATCATGCCCGCCGTGCCGGACACCCCGATGACCAGGATCGGCACCCACAGGTGTCCCATCAGGTCCAGGACCTTGCCCAGGTTCCAGGCCGCGTCCTGGAACTCGGGCGAGAACAGGCCGCCCACGCTCGCGCCGAAGTAGCGGAACCCGATGTACATCAGAACCAGCGCCAGCATGAACTCGGGGACCGCCATCCCGATGAAGCCGAGGAAGGAGAACCCGTAGTCACCCCAGGAGTACTGCTTGACCGCGCTGTAGATTCCGATGGGGAACGCGATCGCCCAGACCATGAGCAGGGAGCTGATCGACAGGATCGCCGAGAGCGCGACCCGCTCGCCGATGAGCGTGGCGACCGGCTGATTCCAGGCAAACGATTGACCGAAGTCGCCGTGGAGCAGGATCGCGGTGATCCAGCGCCAGTACTGCAAGAAGATCGGATCGTCCAGGCCGTAGCGCAGCCTGAGGTTCTCGATCTCCGCCGGAGTGAGGCCTTCGCCGCCCGCCTGCGCGTTCGCGATCAGCGTCGAGACATAGTCGCCCGGCGGCAGGTTGATGATGACGAAGGCGGCGATCGAGATCGCCCACAGCGTCACCACCACGTACAGCAGGCGGCGGCCGAAATAACCCAGCATGCCGGCGCCTCAGAAGGAGTACTGCTCGGGCTGGGTCGGCCCGGGGTTCACGGGACAGACGGACATGGAGTCGGGCACGTTCTTGACCTCGTTGGAGACGATGCCGTACTCGTCGGGATGCGAGCTGATGCCGATCGCGTAGAACTGGTCCTTGGCGATCCGCACGACCTTCCTGGCGTGCTCCAGCGCCTTGTTGACGTCCGGCTCGGTACGCATCGCGGTGAACGCCTCAAGTTGCTCGCGGACCACCGCCGGCGGCTCGTCGCCGTTCTTGCCCTTGCTGCCGTACCACAGGGCCCAGCGGATGGCGTAGCGGGCGCTGCCGGAGTTGCTCGGCACGTAGTAGTGGCTGCCGCCGGTGCCGGTGATCACGTCGAAGTCGCTGCACGTGAACGTGGACGCCTGCGGGTTGTTGCCCATCGTGCGCTCGGTGAACAGCGTGTCCGAGACGGGATCGACGCGCAGGCTGACCCCGACCGCCTCCCAGTGCTTCTTGACGAACTCCAGCGCCTGGACGTGGTGCGGGAACTCCGCGCTGGTCATGACGGTGACGATCAGTGGCTTGCCGTCGGGGCCCAGCCGCCTGCCGGCGGAGTCCTTCTCGGTCAGCCCGGCCTTGTCCAGGTACTCGCCCGCCTTGGCGACGTCGTACTCCGTGTACTGCTTGGCGAACTCCGCGTCGTAGACGGCGTTGTTCTTGGACGGCGCGGCCTGCCAGGGCTCGCCCTGCCCGGCGTACACGCCGTCGATGATCTCCTTGCGGTTGATCGCGTACGACAGCCCGATCCGGAAGTCCTTCTTCTGGAACAACTCGCGCAGGTCGTCGTCGCCGATCGTCTGGTTGAACTGGATGATCATCGTGTTGCTCAGCCGGCTCGGCACGTTGAACAGACGGTACTTGCCCTTCCCGGCGTTCTGCGCGACCACCGGCTTGTTCTCCGGCGTGTTGAAGTTGCGGAGCTGCATGTGGATCTCGCCGTTCATGATCTTCAGCAGCTCCACCTCGACGTCGCCGAGGAGGTCCGACCTGAACCGGTCGATGTAGGGAAGCTGGCGCCCCTGGTCGTCGACCTTCCAGTAGTACGGGTTCCGCTCGGCCACCACCGCCGTGCCGTCGCCGATGGCGGTAGTGATCTTCCATGGGTGCAGCGTGGGGATGTCGGCGTTGTGCGCCCAGTCGTTCTTCTGCATGAACAACTGGGTCCAGTCCTCGAACTGCTGCTCCTTGGCGAGCTTGTCGGCGTCCGGGTTGTACTTCTTGTGGAACTGCTTGAGGTAGTGCTTGGGCAGCAGGAAGCCGGCCGCCCCGCCACGCTCGAAGGTGGCGACCGCGATCTGGAACAGCAGGCCCGCCTTCGGCTCCTTGTAGACGTAGCGGACCGTCCGCTCGTCCACCTTCTCCACCTTGACCAGTTCGTCCGTGCTGCCGTTCTCCAGGTAGAGGTCGTAGACGCCGGTCGTGTGCAGGTCCTTGTAGACGGCCACGTCCTCGAAGGCGAAGAGCAGGTCGTCGGCCGTGCAGGGCTGCCCGTCCGACCACTTCAGGCCGTCGCGCAGCCGGAAGACGTACTCCCGGCCGTCGTTCTCGACCTCGAACTCGGCCACGTTGGGGATGATGTCGTCCGGGCCCTTCTGGCCGTTGGTGCCGGGCTTGAGCCGGACGACGGGCTCGTAGGCGAGGGTGTAGATCAGCCAGTCCCAGTCGTCCTCGCCCACCATGGCCGAGTTCCACGTGCCGCCGTACGCACCGGCCTCCTTCAGCGGCTTGACCACCAGGGGGTTCTTCGGCAGGCGCTCGGCGAGCGGCGGCAGCTTGCCGTTCCTGACCAGCTCGGCCAGCGCTGGAGCCTCCTTGGCCGACAGGTCTGCCGCCTTCGCGACCTTGCCGCCCGTGTCGGGGCTGGTGTCGAAGAAGCCGCATCCAGTGGCGGAGGCCAGCAGCAGGAAGCCGCCGCCGGCGAGCACACCCCTCCTCGTCAACGGTCGTGGTGTCATGAGCACGCTCCTGTCTGGTCAGCCATTGATCTTCACGAGGCTGAACTGCGCCGTGGTGTAGGTGCGGACGGCGATCGCCTCCTGGTTCCCGTCGACCGCGAGGCCGATGTAGAACCGGCCGCTGCGCATCGCTATGCGCTCGTAGCCGATGCGGTCCCAGTTCAGGGAGTTGTCGGAGAGGAAGGCCTCGAACTCGTGGTCGCCGGTCGGCAGGCTCCGGCACACCAGGCGCAGCCAGTACGGCTTCACGCTCAGCGGGTCCTCGCCGTCGTACGGCCAGAGGCCGACGCTGGGCTCCTTGCCGTGCTGGGCGACCCTGATGGCCTTGGCGCGCAGTCCGGCGCCGTCGTCGCCGCTCGCGGAGTAACCGATCCCGGCCATCATGAACGGCGAGTTCGGCGCGAGGTCCTGGCGCACCATGACGCCCGCCACGGCATCGATGTGACCCGTGCTGATGTGGTCCAGCCGCGCGGTGATCTCGACGACCTGCCCCCGCTTGGTGAACCCGACCGCCTGGTGGGCGAAGTGGAAGGAGTCCTTCCAGCCGGCGATCTTGCCCGACCCCTTCAGCGTGAGCACGCCGTCCTTCAGCGCCGTGCTGCCGGGGATGGGCACCTCGCCGATGTCCTGCGCCTTCCACGGCTTGTGGGGCCTGGTGCGGGTGACGTGGATCGGCACCAGCGACGAGGTGGTGGCCGACCCCGTGCTGTCGGTCGCGCGGGCCGTCAGGCAGTGGGTGCCGTCCGTCGCGTTCTCCCAGGTCACCTGGTACGGCGCCGCGGTGGCCTCGCCGATCTTCTTGTCGCCGTGGAAGAACTCGACCGTGGCGATGGACGCGCCGTCCATGGCCTTGGCGTCGGCCTTGACGACGACGGACTGTTCGTCCTGTGCGGCGGCGAACACCTGGTCGGCCTTGGGGGAGAGGATCGCCACCTCGGGGTTGCGGGCCCCGGCCCGCTGGATGGAGTTCAGGTAGCGCTCCAGGTTCGTGTACCCGCTGCCGTCCACCGTCCCGGCGTCGTCGGGGTTCTCCGGGTCCAGCCCGTTGGCGCTCTCCCATTCGTCCGGCATGCCGTCGTGGTCGCTGTCGGCGGGAGCGGGCGTCTCGGACGGCAGCGGCAGGAAGCCGCCGACGTCCTTCTGCGAGTTGATGTGGCGTCCCGTGCCCGTGCGCGCCTCGCCGACCAGCCGGGCGTCGATGGCGTCCCGCCGCGGCAGGGTGGCTCCGGCCTGTTCGAGGACCGCGGCGTACGCCTGCGCCGGGGTCTGCTCCGTGATGCCGTGCTCGAACTCCACCGGCCTGGGCAGCAGCGTGATGCCGCCGACGGGGTAGGTGATGCCGAGCGTGTTGTCGGCCGTGATGTCGTCGTGGCCCTCGACCGTGTTGCCGCTGACGTGCCACTGGCCGAACCGCCCCGGCGCCACGATCGTCCTGGCGATCGGGGGTCGCGTGTTCGGGCCCGGCTTGTAGTGGTTGCCGATGATGTTGATGCCGTTGGACCACTCGCCGCCGTAGCAGGACGTGATCCCGGGGTTGTAGATCACGTTGTTGCGGTGGTCCACCCTCAGGCTCATGCCCTCGGTGAAGCTGAAGCGCGGGTTGCGGCCGTTCTCGTGGACGAGCAGGTTGTGGTGGTAGGTGACGGTGTCGCCGCCCCACAGGCCGCCCATGCCGTGGCGGCCCTTGGGGTGCACCGAGTTCACCAGGCCCTCGGAGATGACGCACCACTGGACGGTCACGTTGGTGTTGCCGTAGACGGAGAAGCACTCGTCCACGCCCCAGCTGAACGAGCAGTGGTCGATGATGAGGTCGCGCACGTCGCGGGCGCCGAAGGTGTCGATGGCGGTGCCGAGCTCGTCGCCGCCGCGGAAGCGCAGGTGGCGCAGGATGATGTTG
The DNA here is from genome assembly GCF_009908215.1 of Nonomuraea sp. K271. Classification (NCBI taxonomy): domain Bacteria; kingdom Bacillati; phylum Actinomycetota; class Actinomycetes; order Streptosporangiales; family Streptosporangiaceae; genus Nonomuraea; species Nonomuraea sp. K271. Next base: position 33,148 of record NZ_JAAAHR010000034.1, read on the forward strand.
TCGCCCTTGATCTGCGTCTCGTTGCCGGTGACGGTGATGCCGTGGCCGGGGGCGGTCTGACCGGCGATGGTGAGGTTGCTGCCGGTGATGTCGAGGCCGCCCTTGATCCGGATGGTGCCGGCGACCCGGAAGACGATCGTCCCGTCGGACTTGGCCACCGCCTCGCGTAATGATCCGGGGCCGTCGTCGTCGAGGGTGGTGACCTCGTACACCGCGCCGCCCCGGCCGCCGGTGGTGTACATCCCGGCCCCTTCGGCCCCGGGGAAGGCGGGCACTCCTTTGGCCCGCTCCTTCGCCTCGACGGTGGGGGTGGGGCTCGGGCTCGGCTTCGCCGCCACGCTCGATGTGCCGCTCGATGTGCCGCTCGATGTGCCCGCCCACGCCACGGCGGGCGGGGCCAACGCCGCGGACCGCACGAAATCCCGGCGGCTGAAATGTGAATGATGGCGATCGAAGCCAAGGGCCTCGGTCATGCGAAACGCTCTCTTTCCGCCCCGAATAGACAGGGCTGTGCCGTCTTTCGGCACGACTCCGGAACCACGCTGTCGTTGCTGAGAATTTTTATTCACGCATGAATGGAGTGGATTCATCACATCGTGAACGACACGGATGTGACTGTCAAGAGCGCTTTCGTACGCGAACGGAACAGCCGGTTCACGGATCCGTCACAATGACCGGGCGCGCGGACGACGAAAGGCCGCCGGGCCAGATGCCCGGCGGCCTTTTCGCGCGAGAGGAGACCCTGGGCGCGATCGCCCGGGGGAGGCGGTGGTCAGTCCTTGAGCAGCTGCTCGGCCACGCCCACGTCGGTGATCAGGGTGTTCACCCAGCCGCCCCTGAGCGCCGCCCGGATGGCGGCCGTCTTGCGGCGGCCCCCGGCGATCGCGATGCGCCGGGGCACCCGCAGCAGGTCGGCGGCCGGAATGCCGAGGATGCGCCGCTCCAGCGGCGAGTCGACCAGACGGCCCTCGGCGTCGAAGAAGCGCAGGCACACGTCGCCCACCGCGCCCAGCCCGCGCAGCGTCTCCAACTCCTCCTCGTCGATGGCGTTGCCGCTGTCACGCAGCAACGGCGACGGGTCGAGGCTGCCGATGCCGACCAGCACGGTCGTCAGCCGGGACCACGCGTCCACGACCTGCCGCACCACGTGGTCCTCCGACAGCGCCTGACGCGCCTCCGGCGTGCCGACCAGGCCGGGAGCGGGCAGGAACACCGGCTCGGCGCCCGTCAGGTCCGCCAGGTGGGCGGCCAGCCGGGTGGCCTGCACCTGCGCCGACCCCTTGCCCACCCCGCCGATGAGCTGCACGACCTCCTCGGCCACCCGCACGGGACGGCGCTGCATCGCCTCCACCGTGGCCAGCAGGCTCGCGCTCCACGACGAGATGCCGAGGTGCTCGCCGCCGATGAGGGTGGCGTCGAGATGGGTGGCCCCGGCCGAGCCCAGCGCGGCCACCACGTCGTGGTTGTTGTCGCCCGCTGCGTCCACGACGATGATCTGCTCCACGCCGTATTTCCGCTCGAGGTCCTCCTCCAGCAGCGCGTGCACGCCGCTCGGCACCACCACGACCGTGCGCACGATGCCGATCTCCGCCGCCTCCTTGAGCAGCCGGGACACCCGCGGCTGCGAGATGCGCAGCTGGGCGGCGATCTGCGGCTGGCGTACGCCGTGCTCGTGGTAGAGGCGCGCGACCCGCACCAGCAGCCGCATGCGTTCGGACTCCTGGCCGAGCCGGCGCCCGGTGTATCTCACGGGCTCCCCGCCGGCACGGCTCTTCTCGAACTGACTGTCAGCTCCCACGATCGCTGGCCTCCGCTTCGGCTCCGCCGCTCCTGCTGGTCCGGTGGCGAGCCCGGGCCACTGCCGAGTGCCATTCTGCTAGGGCGCGGCGGCGCTCGCACACCGGAAGGCCGGGTGTGTAGCACCGGCCGTGGCGGGGCAGCCCGGACAGCTCCCGGCGGGACCATACACCGTACGTGATCCCGGCCAGGTGAGCGGCCCCCAGCGCGGACAGCTCCGGCCGCCTCGCCACCCGCACCACGCGCCCCGTCACGTCGGCCTGCCACTGCATGAGGTCGGCGTTGGCGGTGGGACCGCCGTCGGCCAGCAGCTCGTCCACCGGGCCCGCCGCCCGCTCCAGAGCCGCCACGACGTCGCCCACCTGCAGCGCGATCGAGTCGACCGCCGCCCTGGCGAGGTCTTCCCTGCGGCTGTCGAGCCCGAACCCCGCCATGACCGCCACCGCCCGGTCATCCCACCACGGAGCGCCGAGACCGCCGAACGCGGGCACGAGCTGCACCGCGCCCCGGCGACCCCGGGCCGCGAGCCGCGCCAGCTCCTCCGGCTCCGTGCCGAGCACCCCGGCCAGCCAGGTGAGCGTCGCCCCGGCGGCCAGGACATTGCCCTCCAGCGCGTACGCGGGTTCGCCGTCCTGCCACCCGATGGTCAGGCACAACCCCTCGTCCCCGCCGGCATCCGGGCCGGCCAGGCCCATCACCGAGGAACCCGTACCGTACGTCACCTTGACCCGCCCAGGACGGCCCGCCGCGTGCGCGAACAGGGCGGCGTGCGAGTCGCCCATCACCGCGCCGACCGGCACCCCGGCCAGCGACGGGTGCAGCGCTGCGGCGTCGGCGTGCGCCTGGGGCGCCGCGGAGGGCACGATCCTGGGGAGGGTGTCCTCGGGAACGCCGAACAGCTCCAGCAACTCGGGGCTCCAGCGGCGGGCCCGCACGTCGAGCAGCTGCGTACGCGAGGCGCTGCCGACCTCGATCACGTGCCCGGCGCCCAACCGGGACAACACCCATGAGTCCACCGTCCCCAGACGGCAACCGTCACGGGTTCCGTGGTGGTCGAGCAGCCAGGCGGCCCTGGCCGCGGAGAACATCGGGTCCAGCGGCAGGCCGCTGATCCGGCGGACCATGGGCGCCGCGCCGGAGGCGGCCAGCCGGGCGCACAGGTCCGCACCCCGGCGGTCCTGCCAGCTCACCAGCGGGCTGAGCGGCGCGCCCGACGCGCCGTCCCAGAGGATCAGCGACTCACGCTGCACGCTCAGCCCCACGGCGGCCACCCGTCCTGGCGGCACCCCCGACAGGCATGCCGACACCGCGTCGAGGACGCTGCGCCACAACTCCTCGCCGTCCTGCTCGACCAGGCCAGGCCCCGGATGCCGCTGCGCGAGCGGCGCGGAGGCCCGCGCCACCGGCTCGCCCGCGACGTCCACGAGGATCGCCTTGGTCGCGCTGGTCCCCTGGTCGACACCCAGCACCAGCGGATCACCCGTCGTCAACGCCCACACCCCCCGCCCCGCCCGCTCCGAGTCCACCTGTTCCGATCCCACCTGTTCCGAGCCCGCCAGCTTCGAGGCCCAGCACGTCCAGCGTCGCGCGGGCGATGCCCCCGGCGGTGAGCCCGAAGTGTTCGAGCAGGAACGCCGTCTCCCCGGTCGGCGCGAACGTACGCGGACCGAGCAGCCGCATCGGCACCGGCCTGGTCTCCAGCACGACCTCGGCCACCGCCGCCCCAAGGCCGCCGGTGGGCACCGCCTCCTCGGCCGTGACGACCGCCCCGGTCTGCCGGGCCGCGGCGACGATCTCCTCACGGTCGAGCGGGCTGATCGTCGACACGTTCACCACCCGCGCGTCCACCCCGTGGCCGGCGAGCAGCGCGGCGGCGCTGAGCGCGCGGCTGACCATCGTGCCGGTCGCCACGAGCGTGGCGTCCGCGCCGTCCCGCAGCCGCGCCGCCCGCCCGTAGGTGAAGGCGGGCCCGCCGGGCGGTGAGACGTCCGGCACGGGGAAGCGGCCGATCCGCAGGAACGCCGGCCCCGTCGTCTGCGCCGCCCACCGGACGGCGGCGCTGGTCTGCGCGGGATCGGCGGGTACGACCACGGGCAGGTCGGCGATGGCCCGCAACCACGACAGGTCCTCGGTCGAGTGGTGGGTGGGCCCGAGCGCGCCGTAGGCGAGGCCGGGGCTCATCCCGCACAGCTTGACGTTGGCCAGGCTGTAGGCGACGTCGGCCTTGATCTGCTCCAGCGCCCGCGCGGTCAGGAACGTCGCCGCCCCGCACACGAACGGCACCAGCCCCGCGTTGGCCAGCCCCGCGCCGATGCCCACCATGTCCTGTTCGGCGATGCCGACGTTGATCAGCCGTTCGGGGAACTTCCGGGCGAAGGCGGCCAGCTTGCTCGACCCCACCGAGTCGTTGCACACGGCCACGATCCGGTCGTCGGCGCGGGCCAGCCGCACCAGCTCCGCGGCGAAGGCGTCCCTGCAGTCGTACGTCTCCTCGACGGTCAACGCAGTTCCTCGAGCGCCATGCGGGTCTGCTCGGCGTCCGGCACCTTGTGATGCCACTCCACCCGGTCCTCCATGAACGACACCCCTCGCCCCTTCACGGTCCTCGCGATCACGCAGCGCGGCCGCGACCCCGCGTGCGGTGCGGTCACGGCGTCCAGCAGCGCCAGATGGTCGTGCCCGTCGACCTCGGCGACCTCCCACCCGAACGCCCGCCACTTGTCCGCGAGCGGCTCCAGGTCGTTGGTGTCGCCGGTACGGGCGCCCTGCTGCAGCCCGTTGCGGTCGATGACGGCCGTCAGCGACGACAACCCCCGGTGCGCCGCCGTCATGGCGGCCTCCCAGTTGCTGCCCTCCTGCAGCTCGCCGTCGCCGAGCACGACCACGGTCCTCGCCGGTGACCCGCGCAGGCGCAGGCCGACCGCCACGCCGACGCCGACGGGCAGCCCGTGCCCGAGCGGGCCCGAGCTGGTCTCGACGCCCGGCACCGCCCTGCGGCTGGGGTGGCCGTTGAGCGGCGACATCGGGGCGGCGAACGTGGCGAGCCGGTCCGCGGGGAAGAAACCGCAGGTCGTGAGCGTGGTGTAGAGGGCGACCGAGCAGTGTCCCTTGCTCAGGATGAGGCGGTCGCGCTCGGGCCAGTCGGGTCTGGCCGGGTCGATGCGCAGCACGGCGCCGTACAGCGTGGTGAGGATGTCGGTGACGGACAGGTCGCCACCGGTGTGCCCGAGGCCCGCCGCGTGGATCGTGCTGATCGCCGTACGTCTGATCCCGCCCGCCAGCGCGGCCAGCGCGGCGGCGCGGGCGGCCCGGTCGGCGTGCGCCAGCCGGTCGCGCAGCCGGCGCCATGCGCCGATGGCGTCGTGGTCGGGCAGCAGCAGGCCGCCGGCGGCCTGGGCGAGGGTCACGGCGTCTCGCGCGCGGTTCCGAGCGCCGACCAGAGCAGCGCCTGCGCCGCGAGGGCGTCCTGCCGCTCCTGCGCCTCACGCAGCGCGTCGTGGTCGACGCGGTCGCACACCTGCTCCAGCATGCGGATCGTGGCGATGCTCTGCGACAGCGCGCGTACCGGATCCTCCCTGAAGGGGAACTGGTCGAGCAGGACCGGCGCGCTCCAGCCGATGCGCCGCACCGCCAGCAGGTACTCGATGGTCTCGAACAGGTGCACCGACGCCACGGGCAGGTCGTCGTCCCAGCCGCGCCAGTTGTCGTTCAGCTCCACCGACACCAGCCGCCCGCGCCGGTGCACGAGCTGCACCGCCTCGGCGGGCGTCTCGCCGGCGAGCAGGGAGTGGCCGAAGTCCATGACGATGCCGACGTTCGGCTGCCCGGCCTCCTCGATGGCGAGCAGGGTGCGGGCCGCGTCGGAGAGCGTGATGCGAACCCGCGGCTCCTTGGCCTTGTACTCGATCGCGAACCGCACGTCCGGGTGCGCCGAGGCGAGTTCGCGGATCGCGGAGACCGTCAACTCCCACAGCCGCGCGTAGTCGGCCTGCCCCGGCATGTCGAAGCCGTCCTGGCCGGGCCAGAACTTCACGTAGCCGGCCCCGAGTTCCCGCGCGACGGCGACGGCCTCGTGCACGCGCTCCACGGCGCGCTCCCGCACGGCGGGGTCGGGGTTGGTGAAGGCGCCCTTGGCGAACTCCCGCGTGTACAGGTGCGGCGTGATCGCCCTGGCCCGCAGGCGGCGCTCGGCCAGCGCCGCCGCCAGCTCGGACGTCTTGGAGACGCCCTCGGCGAACGGCACGTTGATGTCGAGGCACTCCAGCCCGTCCACGGAGGCCGCCAGGTCGAGCATCTCGGTCATCGTCCTCGACGGGCCGTAGCCGTCGGTCGCGTACCGGTCGACGATCTGCCCGAACGCCCATATCCCGGCGCCGAACGTCAGCGCGCTCATGTCACACCCTCCTCTGCGCGAAGGCCCGCAGCTTGGCGAAGAAGTCCTCGTGGATGAACCGTGCGTCGATCGAGTCGTAGGTGCGGATGGGCCGGTTGGCGACGGAGAAGTCGTGCGAGCCGTCGTGGCGGAAGTTCGGAGCGGGCCGCTCCACCCACGTCCCGCACGCCGGGTGCAGCATCAGCCCGATCGCGGGGGAGTCGCCCAGCACGCGGAACTCGATCGACCCGCCGTGCCGGCTCTCGTTCCACTCGACGAGCTGGCGCACGAGGTAGTCGCCGATCTCGCCGCACGGCGCGACCTTCTCGTCCAGCTCGGCGTAGCCGACCGCCATCATCCGGTACGTCGGCGCGGGGACCTGCCAGACCCGCAACGACGAGGAGAACACGATGTTGGCCGCCACGATGTCGTTGGACAGGTTGAACTCGGGGCGTCCCGGCTCGCCCTCCCTGCCGTCGTATCCGCCGCCGCCGATCCAGACCACGGTGACGTCCCGTTCGGCGATGCGCGGCTCCAGCAGCAGGGCCGAGGCCATGTCGGTGAGCGGGCCGAGGAACGCCACGAACAGCGGCTCCTCCACGTCGCGCATGGCCTCGGAGATGATCAGCTCCACGCCGGGCGTCCTGACGGGGGTGCCGACGTCGGGCAGCGCGTACGGCACGCCGTCGGCCACCGGCACCCGGCCGTCGAGCTTCGTCAGCCGCAGCAGCAGCTCGATCTCCTCCCGGCTTTCCTCCAGGCTCGACCGGGTGCGCCTGTTGCCGAAATGCGCGGCGATCAGGCCTCGAATGTCGAGACTCGGGGAGAGCAGGGCGTGCACGATCGCGAATTGGTCGTCCGCCTCATTCTTGGCATCGGTGTTCACGATCACCCGGCGCCGGTGGGAAAAAGTCCTGACCGCCACGCAACCCTCCGCCTGAATATTTATTCAATAATGTATCTATATTCCGATATTAGGTTGTGATATTTGAGGTGTCAAGATCCCAGAGGATCACGGAAAGGGCGTGCGGCGAGATGGTGTGGTCCTCGTGCGTGGCGTCCTCCAGGATGTCCCACCGGCCCTCCTCGGGCCGTCCGCCCGCGAGCAGCGCCACCCGGTCGCGCACCGGGGCGTGGTAGGCGCGGTGCCCGACCCCGTTGAAGCAGCAGTCGTCGAACCGGTTGAGGACCTGCAGTTGGCCGCGTCCCCGGCCGACCGAGGCCAGCACGTACATGTCGAGGAAGTCGTCGGACCCGGCGGCGTAGAAGCCCGGCAGCGCCTCCTTGGTCTGCTCGAAGTCGCCGATCGTCGGGCTCGGCTTGGGCGAGGCCGGGCGCAGGAAGAACGGCAGCGACCCGGCCACCGGATAGCTGCGCGTCACCCGCGGGTCCAGCGCGGCGTAGACCGTGGTCGTCCAGCCGCCGCCCGACAGGCCGACCATCTCCACGGAGGCGGGCCGGTACGTCGCCGTCGCGTAGTTCAGGGTCACCGTGATCGGTTCGAGGAAGAACGTCAGCGTCGAGAACCCGGCCCGCTCCCACGGCGGCAGTTCCCTGTGCGACGGGCCGGGCAGCAGCGTGTCCGGGTCGTCCGGGTCGGCGATCTGCTGGGCGTTCCAGTGGTGGAACGGCATCGCGTACGCCATCACCCGGTAACCCCGGTCGAGCAGCTCCTGGACGGTGCGGAGCATGGTGTCGAACGGCTCACCGTGCCCGTTGTGGTACAGGGCCAGCCGGCGGTTCCAGCGCTTGCGCGGCAGGAGGTCGTACACCTTGGCCGAGACGCGGTAGCGCAGCGGGACCGTCAGCAGGTCGATCCTGCGCACGCCGGTCAGCGAGGCGAAGTCGGGCGCGTCGACGCCCTTCTCCACCTCCGGCAGTGACGTGGGCAGGCCCGCGCCCTTCCAGACGTAGTCCGCCATGGCAGCGCGCCTGGCCGCGATGTCGGCGGCCGAGTGGATGCCGATCAGCGGCTCGATGTCGACGCCCGCCACGGCCGCGGGCAGCGTCCTGTACTCGGGGCCGAACCTGGCGGCGACCTCCTGGTTCACCGGCGCGACCGGGCGCGGCGGCCTGGCTCCTGCCCCGGCCCGCGGGGTGGTGTGCGCGGCCTGCGCGGTGGCCGCCGCGGCCGGAGCCGCCGCGCCCGCGACGACGGCCGCGCCGAGCCCGCCGAGGACCCCGCCCAGTACCCCGCGCCGGCTCGCCACTCCCGTGTCCGTCCCGTCATTCGTGTGCATCAGGCGTGCTCCCGTGCTCTCCGCGGTGGCCCCGCTCCGGATCCCAGCCGCCCAGGACGAACGCCGGGTCGCTCCACTGTTTCGCCTCGGCGTCCGTGAGCTGGCGCGAGCAGGCCAGCCGCTGCGAGGTGTCGATCGCTCGGCCGGACAGGTCGGTGCTGCCGTGCTCCCAGAAGGACGTCTGCCGGGCCTGCGCGCAGTCGTCCGGGTCGATCTGCCAGCCGGCCGGGTCGATGTGGCCGTCCATCTCGGTGTCGATGTACACGACCTGGCTGTGCGTGAACCGCCAGACCGCGCTGCGGCTCAGCGCGACCGAGCCGTCCGGCACGCCGGGCGCCCGCGTCAGCTTGGTCCTGACGAACACCGTGCCCGGGCGGGTCTCGTCGTTGCGGCTCTGCGAGATGTAGCCGCGGTCCGTCGACTCCAGCACCGTGTCCTGGATGAACACCGTGCCGGTGCCCCAGACGAAGTCGGTGTCGCCGCTGATGTGGCTGTCGGTCACGAAACCCTTGCCCTGCAGGCGCAGCGTGTCCTGGAAGCTGCGCAGGTGCACGCGTTCGAGCGCGATGCGCTCGTTGTTGCCCCGGAACGCCTCGGCCTGCGAGCCGCCGTCCGGCGTCGTGTTGTGCACGGTGACGTCGCTCATCCGGAAGTCGGAGGCGTCCACCCCGAACGAGGCCCGCCAGCAGTTGTGCAGGTCGGACGTCTCCAGCACGCGACGCGGGCACACGTCCTCGGGGCCGCCGTCGCTCAGCGCCTTGTCGCCGTTGCGCAGGTCGTTGTTGGGATAGCGGATCACGGTGCGCTTCGCCCCCGCGCCCCGCACGGTGATGTGCGGGCGGTCCTCGCGGACGTAGACGATCTCGGTGTAGACGCCGGGCCGCACGTCGATCGTCACCGGGGTCGTGTTGCCGGTCGGCACCGCGTCGATGGCGCCCTGCACGGTGCAGAAGTCGCCGGCGCCCTTGGCCGACACCGTCAACCGGCCGGGCTTGGGCTCGCGCCTGGTCGTCGTGAACCGCCAGGCCCGGGGGTCCCGCACGCCGTCGAAGCCCGCGAACACGCCCTGGTCGACGGTGACGTAGTACTCCTGGCCGTACTCCAGCCGGTGGTGCAGGTAGACGTCGGCCCGGTGGCCCTCGATCATGATCGATTCGTACGAGAAGTCGTGCGGCAGTCCCGTGTCGGAGATGGCGCTGCCGACGTTCTTCCTGTCGGTCTTCGCGGTGGCGGCCTCGATGCGGTCGGCGAGTGTGCCGTCGGCGCGGCGCACCTCGATCGCGCCGGTCGTGCCCAGGGCCGGCGGCTCGGGGAACGTGATGGTCAGGGGCGCGTCGACGCAGGTCCCGCCGCCTCGCCCGGGCACCGAGAACCGCGGCTCGTCACCGGCCTCGGCCTGTGCGGTCACCGAGCATAAGACGAGCGCCGCCGCGGTCGCGAGCACCGTGATGGTTGCCTTCACCTGCACCTCTCGTGGCGAATGGATAGTTGGCTGTGAATAAATATGTATACGTCTCCACAGGTCCGGTCAAGGCCGCAAAGCCCCCTGCTCGCTCGCATCCATGGCTTCCGCAGGGCATCGGGCAGGTTCCAGGCCGGGAAAGGGCCGACAAGGAGAGGCCGCGAACGCGCGGAGGCCGCCACCCGATGCGGGTGGCGGCCCGAGAAACGGGCAGGAGAGCCCTACCGTTGTTCGGCGACGGTGAAGCGCAACTCGTCGGTGAACTTCCGGCCGTAGGAGTCGGTCGCGGTGACCCTCGCCCTGTGCTCGCCCTCGGCGAGGTCGGCGGGCAGCTCGAACCGCCAGAGATGCATCGACCGGTCCGCGATGCTGGCGTCGCCCACCAGTTGCCGCGCGACGGCGTGCGGGTCGGACCACTCGGGGCCGACCAGTTGGTCCTCGCCGCGGAGCTCCTGCGTACGCGTGGCCTCGCGCGCCGGGCCGTGGTCGATCGAGACCTTCACCGTGGAGCCGGTGGAGCCCATCCAGAAGTTGGTCGTGAGCCAGGTGCGCCCGTTCAGATCATCGCGATCCACGACATTGGGGTCACCCAGTTCCGGCGCCTCTCCTTGGTGATCCTCGTTCCAGGCCTGCCGCGCGGCGTACCACTCACGATAGGCCGGGCTGTTGAGGCCCAGCTGCGTCTGCACCCTGTCGCTCTTGCCGGTCACCGTGTACCGCTCCTTGAAGGAGCTGCCCCTGATGTCGAGGGTCAGCAGGCCCGGCATGCCGCCGTCGCGTCCGACGGCCACGGGGTAGCCCTCGTCGGTCAGCTCACCCGAGTACCAGTCACCGGAGATGGCGCCCGCCGTGATGTGCGGGAACGGCAGCCCTTCGACGCCGAAGAGGTCACGCCAGCCCTGGGCGAGGTCGCCGGTCTTCATGTTCTCGATGGAGTGGCTGTGCCCGGAGACGGCGACGGCCTTGCGGCCGTCCAGCAGTTCGTGCACCTTGCGAACCTGGTCGACGTTGTGGATCGGGCTGCCCTCGTCGGCCCAGTTCAGCAGGGAGATGTGGCTGGCGACCACGATGAGCTTGCCGCGGTCGACCGTGGCCAGGTCCCGCTCCAGCCATGTGAGCTGGTCCTCGCTGAGCCTGCCGTTGTACGCCGCCTTGCCCGCGGGGTCGTCGCACTGGGGCCGCAGGCCGTCGGCGTTGTCGACGTCGGGGGTGCACGGGTAGCGCACCGTGTTCAGCGCGACGACGTGCACCTCGCCCACGTCGTACGAGTAGTACGCGGGCGCGAGCTGCGCGCGGAAGGTGTCGAACGAGTGCTCGGCGGTCTCGGCGTCGAAGTCGAGGTCGTGGTTTCCGGGCAGGAACCGGGCCGGCCCGTTGGTCAGGCTCGTGAGCTCCTTCACGTCCGGGTAGAGCGACAGGTCGTCACCGACGACGTCACCGATGAAGAGCGTGCCGCATCCCTGGTAGTCGTGGCGCTTCGCGAGGTCGGCCATCGCACCCTTGCGGGCGTAGCCGATTTCCGTCTTGTTGTAGGGCTGCAGGTCGCCCGCGATCACGCAGTGCTGTTCCCTGGTCTTCGTCCGCGCGCTCCGGACGACGGGGAAGTTCACAGCGTTCGGAAGGGCGCCGGTGGGGGCGATGCCGCCGTAGCGCAGCTCGGGCGAGCCCTCGGGCAGGTGGTTGTAGTGGAACTGCGCCACGTTGGACGCGTCCACCGGCACCTGGTAGCCGGCCGGCTGCGTGATGAACACCGTCATGTTGTCGTAGACGGGTAGCCGGTAGCGGCCGCGGGAGTCGGTGGTCACCACGTCGCGCCCGTTCGACACCACGACGTCGCGCAGGCCGCGCTCGTGCCGGTCGTGGACGCTGTCTCGGTCACGGTCGTCGAAGACGATCCCGGTCAGGACCGAGGGGTCGGCCGGGCCGTCAGGGGTGCGGACGACCTCGACGTGGCCGCGGTAGGCGGTCTTGTTCCAGGCACCGTGCAGCGTGCTCGCCGCGGCGCCCGAGGCGGGGCCGATCGCGACGGCTGAGCCGGCAACCAGGGAGGTGAGGGTCAGGGCGACGCGGAGTCTGATGCCTTCTCGGGAGGGACTCAACATTAGCGTTCTCCGGTGAGTCGTTCGGTGCGGCCGTCATGGCAGCCGAACGATCTTTTCCGAGAGAGCTGAACAGCGGCCCCTGTGCGAGAGAACGCCAGCGGTCCGGAGGCCGGCCCGCGGGTGATCCAACGTGGGGGCGCATCGAATTTCTGTTTCGCCGACACCGGGAGGGGTGAGAAAGCATGTCGGTCCGCCATGCCGGTGCGTCGCCCACCGGCCATCCGACGATCCGCCAGCCGCGCGGGTCATGGCCTCTCTGGTGCCGCCGTGCCGGCAACCCGCCCGGGGATGGTTGTGTTCATCTACGGGATGAGGCCGCGCCCGCCTGCGCGCCCGCCTGCGCGCCCGCCTGCGCGCCGGCCGGGGCGTCCCCGTGGCTGAGCAGGAGTTTGCGCAGCAGGGCGGCCAGTTGGTCCTGTTCGGTGGGTGACAGTGCGGCCAGGGACCGGGCCTCGCCGTTGACGTGGTCGGTGACGGCCTGGTCGATGAGGTCACGGCCGGCGTCGGTGAGGGTGATCAGGACACTGCGGCGGTTGTCCGGGTCGGTTTCGCGGGTGACCAGGCCCCGGATCACAAGGTGGTCGATCCGGTTGGTGATCGCGCCCGAGGTGACCATCGACGCGCCGCTGAGACCTCCGGCCGTCATCCGGTACGGCGGTCCCGACCGGCGCAGCGTCGCGAGGATGTCGAACTCCCAGGGTTGCAGCTGGTGGCGGGCGAACACGGCACGATTGCGCTTGCTGAGCGTCTGGGCCGCGCGGGAGATGCGGCCGATCACGCCCATGGGCGAGGGGTCGATGTCGGGGCGCTCGGCCCGCCACTGACGCAGCACGTGGTCGACGTGGTCCTCGGCGCGCTCCATCGATACTCCTTAACATTGAAGTGTTTGACACCAAGATAACCCATCTTCTACGATCCTCAGTGTTGAAAAGTTCAACATTGAGATTTTGAGGTGGTTGTCATGTCCGTGGACACCGCACCCGTCGCCAGCGCCACGCCGGCGCCCCCGTCTCCGAACGTTCCGCTGCGGAGCTGGCTGGCCGTCATCGCGGTGGCCACCGCCACCTTCGCGATGGTCACCGTGGAGTCGCTGCCGGTGGGGCTGCTCACCGCCATCAGCGGCGGTCTCGGCGTCTCCCAAGGGCTGGCCGGGCTGACCGTGACCCTGCCGGGGCTGCTGGCGGCGATCTCAGCCCCGGTCCTGCCGATCCTGATCCGTCGGCTCGACCGGCGTCTTGTGCTGCTGAGCCTGCTCACGGTCATGCTCGCGGCGACCCTCACATCCGCGCTCGCCCCCAACTTCGGCGTGCTGCTGGCCTCCCGCGTCTTCGTCGGCATCGCCATCGGCGGCTTCTGGGCGCTGGCCGCCAGCGTCGCCGTCCGGCTCGTACCCGAACGTCACATCCCCCGCGCCACCTCGCTGGCCTTCGGCGGCGCCACGGCCGCCAACGTGCTGGGCGCTCCCGCCGCCACCCTGATCGGCGGGCTGACCGACTGGCGGATCGCCTTCGGCGTCGTCGCCGCCCTCGGCGCCCTGGTCGCCGTCGCGCTGCACGCCCTGCTGCCCAAGCTGCCCGCCACCACGACCGTCTCGCCGCGCACCCTGGTCGCCCAGCTGCGCAACCCCGCCGTGCGGGCCGCGGTGACCGCCACCTTCCTGCTGGTCGGGGCACACTGGGCCGCCTTCACCTTCATCAGCCCGATCCTGCAGCAGACCTCCGGGCTCGACGCCACGCTGATCGGCCCCGCGCAACTGGCCTTCGGCGTCGCCGGGATCCTCGGCACCGTCGTCGCCGGGTCCGCCGCCGCCCGCGACCCGCGCCGCGCGCTCATCGGCGCCGGTGTGCTGCTGGCCGCCTCCCTGGCCCTGTTCCCCCTCGTCGGCGCCACGCCGGCCGGCGGCCTGGTGCTGCTGGTCGTCTGGGGCCTGGCCTTCGGCGGGGTGCCCGTGGGCGTGCAGAGCTGGATCTTCAAGGCCGCTCCCGAGGCGGCCGAGGCCGCCACCGCGCTGAACACCTCGATGTTCAACCTGGCGATCGCTGCGGGCGCGGCGGTCGGCGGCGTCATCGTCTCGATGACCGGCACCACCGGCGTGCTGTGGATCGGAGCGGCCCTCGGCGTCGTCGCCGGCCTGGCCGTCTGGGCCACCGGCCGCTCCCTGACCAGGTGAGCCGTACGCCGAAGCAACGACCACGCGGCGCGCTCGATCCGGACCGGCTCCGGCGGGCGCGCCTCATGCCGCCGCGTGAGGCGTTCCCCTCGGCCACCGCTGCCAGGACCGAGTGGCAGAGAGCCGCGTCGCGCAGGTCCGGCTCCTCCGCAAGGAGGTAACGCGCCTCGTGGAACGGTGGCCGGGCGGGGTTCAGTGATCGTCGGTATACGTTTTGGATCAACCTATTTCGAGAGACCCGTGGAGGCTCGCGATGAAGATCGCATTCTTTGGCGATGTCCACGGTTGTGTCCTGCAAGGTTGGTCCTTCCTCGCGCAGAGCCCCAACAGCTGGGCGACCTGAATCGCGGACTCGAGACCCTCCTTGATCAATACACGGAACCAGGCGGCGTATTCGTCTGTGACCTTCACTGTCCGCGCCAAATGACGCTCCTCGATTCAAGGAGCCTTAAGTGTTGGGCCAGACTACTTCCCGAGGCGTGAGAACACAGCGGATCCGATCGAACTCATAGAGTGACCGACGTCATTGCTCGCCCCGCTCTGAGCTGATCGGGTCAGCAGCGGTGCATCCGGGGCGTGGTTCCGGGCGCGCGACCTCAGCTGGGCAGGCGGGCTTCGCTGTACGGCACCAGCCGGACCGGTCCCTTCAGCCCGTACGGTTGCCGGCGCAGACCGCCGTAGACATCCGGGTCCGCGACCCTGAGCCGGTTGCCGAGCGGGGTGGCGACCTCGACCTCGATGGTGTTGGTCCCGCCCCTGAGGTGAGGGCCGAGGTCCACGATCGGGTGGAGCTGGTCGACGGCGGCGAGGCGGCGGCCGTTGACGCGCACCCGGCACGTGTCGGTCACCTCGCCCAGCTCCAGGTACGCGGGGCCGTCCAGGTCCACCGTGGTGGTGTAGGTTCCGACGCCCGACACGTCGGCCAGTCCGGGGAGCTCCGCCCAGGGAACGAGCGTGTCCAGGTCCAGCTCGTGGACGACTTTCGAGGTCTGCGTCGGCGTGGCGCCGGGCTGCCAGTCCTCGACCCTGAGCCGCCACGACGACAGCTCCACGGGCGGGGGGACCTCGCCGACGGTCGTGGTGACGGTGCGGCCGGTGGAGAGGGCGGTGGTGTAGGTGCCTGCCCTGGCGGCCCGGATGGCGAGGCCTCCGCCGGAGTAGAGGGCGCGGTCCGCGTCGGTGGCGGTGGTGTGGGGGAGTCGGCCCGTACGGTCGCCGAACAGCCCGGCCCGGCCGATCGCGACGATCCGGGCCTGCCCGGGCCGGAGGGCGACGCGCAGGCGGATCCCGTCGGGCTCCTCCGTGTACAGCGCGATCCGCTCGGCCCGTCCGGTCCACGGGTCCAGCAGGTACGGGACTCCGTGGCGGTCCGCGCGGGCCAGCGTGACGTCGTGGTCGATCGGGGCGACCGGCGGTTTGGGGTTCTCGACGTGCCTGCCGTTGCACAGGTAGTAGTAGTCGATCTTCCCGGCTGACCGTCGCAGGGTGAGCAGCGTGCTGGGGGCGGCGTAGCGCACGTCGGGCCGCACGCCGAGGGAGGCGAGCGCGCCGGGGACGTCCGCCTGGCCGGCGACCATCCGCACCGTGGGCTCGGCCAGCAGCGCGGCGACGAGTTCGCGGAGCCGCTCGTTCTCGCCGTCCCGGGGCAGGCCCGGCACCGAGGCCGACTCCCACGTGCCGAGCAGCACGATGGGCAGCCCGGCCCGCGCGTACTCCAGCAGCCGCCCGGCCACCGGCACCGTCATCGTGGGCTCGCCCGCGTAGAACTTGTCGCCCTCGACGAACAGCGCCTTGTAGGCGGGCCCCGACGGCGCGAGCCGGCCGCCGGAGACGCGGGCGGCGGGCAGGTCGAGCAGGGGGCCGCTGACGAACTGGTGGGTCCAGCCGGTGGGGATGCCGTCGCCGGTGAACCAGGAGGCGCCGATGCCGGTCTTGGTGTAGCCGGTCTGCCGCAGGACGGCGACGTCGGCTCGGGGCACGCCCTCACGCAGGACCTCGTGGACACGGGCGAGATATCCAGAAATATCGGATACGTGGTGCCAGGTCGGCTGGCGCGGCCCCCACGACTCGGCATAGCCGGCCGTCCCGTCGTACGGCGTGAACGCGGCGAACCCCGGCCAGGCCGCCCCCGGCGCGCTCGCGTAGCTGAACCCGTGCAGCACCGTCTGGTTGAGCCCCGCCGCGTACGCGCCCCCCATGGTGGTGAGCAGCCTCGTCCACGTCGTGGTGTAGGCGCCGCCCGCGTACGCCCCCGCCTCGCTGGACAGCAGCTCGTGCCCCGCCAGGTCCCGGCCGCCCGCCAGGCAGCGGTAGTCGTCGAGGTTCTTGAACCCGAGCGACTCGCCCTCGGGGATGTCCAGCACGGCCGCCGCCGCGATGGCGTCGGTCCGCAACCCGTACGGCTGCGCGCGCAGCTTCAGCCCGAGCGAGTGGGCCCAGTCGCGCAGCCCGGCGAAGTGGTGCTCGTTGAACAGCTCGGAGATCGTGTCCCAGTAGTCCTTGCGGGCGTGCCGGGTCATGGCGGCCTCGTACGCGAAGACCGGGTCCTCCTCGGCCAGCAGCACCACCGGCAGCAGGGGCGCGAGCGGGTGGCCCCGCCGCCGCCCGAACTCCTCCAGCAGCCCCGGCGTCCACGGCAGCGCGTCGGTCTCGATCTCGATGGAGTCCTCGAACAGCGCGCCGCCCGCCTTCTTCAGCAGCCGGCGCGTGGCGGGCGTGAGCAGCTCCGACTCCCAGTGGTCGATGACCGCCTGGGTGCCCGCCGCGCTGAAGTGGTCGACCACGTACGCCTCGGGCGCGGTGTGCGGGCCGGACTCGGGGCGCTGGCCGGAGCCGCGCTCCCAGTAGGAGATCAGCACCCACTCGCCGTCGGCGGGCGCGGTCCAGGTGACGTTCTCGCCGGTCACGGGCACCTCCCGCACGGAGGCGGGGTCGAGGCCGGTTTCGTCGTCGGTGGAGTGGGCGGGCTCGATCCTGGCGGCCTGGACGAGCAGCAGTTTCCGCTCGGTGACGCCCTCGCCGGGCGGCGCGGCCGGTGGCGGCGCGGCGCCCGCGTACGTGGAGCCCGCGGCGACCGTGACCGAGCCGTGGGCGAGCTCCTTGACCGCGGCCGGGCTGTCCGGGGTGATGGACGGCACCGCCGCCGGCCAGGACGGGCCGATGGTCAGGTCGATGCGGATGCCGCGCCTGGCCGCCTGGTCGAGCGCGGCCTCGACGGCGGCGTTCCACGCGGGGGTGCCCCAGCCGTGGCCGGCGGGGTCTAGCACGGACTTGTCGCGGATGCTGTGGTGCACCGCCGCGATCTCCGCGCCGCCGAACCCGGCGGCGGCGAGCTGGTCGACCTCCCGCCGGATCTCGGCGGGATCGACGTGGGCGTCGGGCCACCACCAGCGCACCATGGGCCGCGCGGACCGGGCCGGGCGAGAGGACCAGATCCTCCCCGGCCCACCGACGGCGGGCGTTCCGGAAAGGGCGAGCGTGGCCGTGGCGGTGCTCAGGAAGAGGAAGCCGCGGCGCGTCAGATCGTTCATGGGGGATGCTCCAGCGGGCCGGAGGGCGGGGTGGAGAACGCCCGCGGGCGGGAGATCGGTCGCCGCCCGCGGGCGTCGTCTAGCGGGGGACGGGGTACGGGAAGGCGCTGGTCACGCCGATCTTGTCGTACTCCATCTTGGTGGCGTCGAAGCCGTCCGCCCAGTTGGCGTTGGTGACCTCGTTGCACTGGTAGCTCTGGTACTTGTCGTCGGTCACCTCGCCGACCTCGATGTCGGCGAAGGAGAAGCCGCAGCCGCCGGCGTCCATGTGCACGCCGCGCGTCCCGCTGTCGGGCATCGACGCGTCGGGGATGACGTCGCCGATCACCACCTGGGAGACGTGGTTCGTGACGGGGTGCGGGTCGGTGTTGCTGACGCCGTAGGTGTAGAAGGCGCCCATGTCGCCGCTGTCCAGGCCCGCCTCCTCGATGCGGAGGTATTTGAACACGTTGCCGTGGGCGTACCCGTCGCCGTCTTTGACCTCGGGGCGCACCTCCAGGCTGATGCCGTAGCGGGCGCTGTGCCGGACGACCGTGTGGCTGACCTCGTTGTGGCCGGTGTTCATCAGCTCGACGCCGGCCGCGTCGCCGGGCACGAGCTCGCCCACGTGGTGGATGTAGTTGTTGGTGAAGACGTTGTGACCGGCCACGTCACCTTCGCCCGGGTACGGCCCCTCGACCTTGATGCCGTCGGCGCCGATGTTCTCCAGCAGGCTGTCGGAGATCCGGACGTGGTCGTTGGCGAACAGCAGGTACAGCGCGGTGAAGCCGGTGTCGGCGATGTGCAGCCGGGTCAGGTCGATGTGGCGGGTGTTGGTGAGCGTGACCGCGCCGAACCGGTTGCGCGGCATCTCGATCTGCCGGTCGTACTCGGGGTACTTGTGCGGCACGCCCGCGTCGCCCGCGCTGATCCAGCCGTTGCGGTACCAGCCGACGAAGTCGCTGTACTGCAGGGCCAGCCCGTCGAAGGCGAGGTTCTGGACCCGCTTGCCCGGGGCGCTGCCCGCCAGCGACAGGATCGTCTGCACCGTCGGCGCCACGACCTTGTCGATCGAGCCGCGCGGCCAGTAGTAGACCTCGCCCTTGGCGAAGTCGAAGAAGTACTCGCCGGGCTGGTCGAGGAAGTCGAGGGAGTTCTGCAGGAAGTAGCGCGAGCCGCCGCCGCTGTTGACCAGGGCGTAGCGCGTCCAGTGTTCCAGGGTGAGCTGGTTGTCGTCCCACGACGGGTTCTGGATCGGTACGGTGTCGGTGAACCAGCTCCAGCTGCCGCCCGACCAGACCGTCACCTGCGCGTTGTCGAGGTTCCAGCTCTTGTCCCACTCGCCCGGCCTGGAGTAGAGCCACTGGTGCACCGCCTCCTTCTCCGGCTCCTTGAGCACGGAGGTGAGGTAGGGCGCCCACACGTCGTGGGACCTGCGGTTGGGGAAGCGGGCGGTGGTGGCGCGCCTGCCGTCCTCGAACAACGTGTAGAAGGTCCGGTCGACCTTCGTCCGGTAGATCTCGCCCTTGTACTTCTCCCAGCCGGTGAGTGGCTCGGCGCCGAGCAGGCGGGCCTTGCCCGGCCCGTCCACGCTGCGGTAGACGATCCGGTGGCCGTTCTCGCCCGAGTCGGCCTCGGTGAACTCGATGGTCTCGCCGACGACGTAGTCACCTGCCCTGACGTTGACCACGATGTCGCACTTCTGGTGTTTCTTCTTGGCCCTGACCTGGTCGCGGGCGTGCTCGATCGTCTTCCACGGGTGCCGCGCGCCGCCCGCGCCGCGGTCCGCGCCGTCGGGTGCGACGTGGAACTCCGTCGGCCTGCACGGCGCCTGGGCGCTCGCGGACGGGGCGACGACCAGCGCCGCCAGGACGACCACTGCCGCACTGACGACTTTCACCGCGTCACCTTCGCTTCCGGCAGCGGGTACGGGAACGCGCCTGTCACGCCGATCTTGTCGTACTCCATCTTGGTGGCGTCGAAGCCGTCGGCCCAGTTGGCGTTGGTGACCTCGTTGCACTGGTAGCTCTGGTACTTGTCGTCGCTGACCTCGCCGACCTCGATGTTGTCGAAGGAGAAGCCGCAGCCGCCGGCGTCCATGTGCACGCCGCGCGTCCCGCTGTCCGGCATCGCGCCGGCCGGGTCGTTGATGACGTCGCCGATCACCATCTGCGACACGTGGTTGTCGATCTCGTGCGGCTCGGTGTTGCTGACGCCGTAGGTGTAGAAGGCGCCCATGTCGCCGCTGTCCAGGCCCGCCTCGTCGATGCGGATGTAGGAGAAGCGGTTGTTGCGGGCGTAGTTGTCCTCGTCCTTGATCTCGGGGCGCACCTCCAGGCTGATGCCGTAGCGGGCGCTGTGCCGGACGTTGACGTGGCTCACGGTGTTGTTGCCCGTGCTCATCAGCTCGATGCCGGCCGCGTCGCCGGGAACCAGCTCGCCGACGTGGTGGAGGTAGGTGTTCGTGATCGTGTGATGGCCGGAGATGTCGCCCTCGCCGGGATAGCCGCCCTCGACCTTGATGCCGTCGGCGCCGATGTTCTCCAGCAGGCTGTCCGACACCTTGACCCGTTCGTTGGCGAACAGCAGGTAGATGCCCATGAAGCCGCTGTCCGACAGGCGCAGCCGGGTCAGGCCGATGTCCCGCGAGTTCGTCACCGTGATCATGCCGAACCGGTTGCGCGGCATCTCGATCTGCCGGTCGTAGACGGGATACTCGTGCACGTAGCCCGAGTCGCCCTCGCTGATCCATCCGGCGCGGTACCAGTCCACGAAGTCGCTGTACTGCAGCGCCAGCCCGTCGAAGGCGAGATCGTGCACCCGCTGCTCGGGGGTGCTGCCCGCGATCTGCAGGATCGTCTTCACCGTCGGCGCCATGACCTTGTCGATCGAGCCGCGCGGCCAGTAGTAGAGCTCGCCCTTGGCGAAGTCGAAGTAGTACTCACCCGGCTGGTCGAGGAAGCGCAGCGTGTTCTGCAGGAAGTAGCGGGAGCCGCTGCGGCTGTTGACGAACGAGTAGCGGGCCCAGTGGTCGAGGGTGAAGAAGTTCTTGCGGAAGTCGGCGCCGCCCAGGGGCACGGTGTCGGTGAACCAGCTCCACGAACCGCCCGACCAGACCACGATCTGGGCGTTCTCGTCGAAGTCGGCGTCCCACTCCTGCGGCACGTCCTCCGGCTTGAAGTACAGCCACTGGCGCACCGCCTCCTTCTCCGGCTCGCCGAGGATGGAGAACAGGTAGGGCGACCACAGCTCGTCGCTCGTCCTGTTCGGGTGGCGGGCGGTGGTGGCGCGCTTGCCGTCCTCGAACAGCGTGTAGAAGGTACGGTCGATCTTCGTCTTGTAGATGTCGCCGTCGTGCTTCTGCCAGCCGGTGAGCGGCCTGGCGCCGAGCAGGCGGGCCTTGCCCGGCCCGTCAGCGCTGCGGTAGGTGATCGTGTGGCCGTTTTCGCCCGAGTCGGCCTCGGTGAACTCGATGGTCTTGTCGACGACGTAGTCACCGGCTCTCACGTTGACCACGATGTCGCACTTCTGGGGCTTCCTGTCGGCCCGCAGCGCGTCGCGGGCCTGCTCGATCGTCTTCCACGGGCGTTTCTCGCTGCCGTCGCCCCGATCGCTGCCCGAGGGGGAGACGTGGTAGTCGCAGGTGGGCTTGCCGGCAGCCGACGGGCCGGGGGTGGGCGCGGTCAAGCTGCCGATGAGTAAGACGATCGCGCCGACGGACCTGAGTATCACTGGCTCTCCTTGACGTTCCGCCACCGTTCGTACTCGGCGCGGGTTTCGGGGGTGAGTGGGTAGTAGTCGGAGAGCGCCCCGCCCTCCTCGATGCGGGCGCGGCTGTAGCGCTCCCACTGCTCGTGGTCGGCGGCGGCCTCCAGCACCTGCTGGGCGCGGCGGCGCGGCACGATCACCGCGCCGTCGTCGTCGGCCACGCACAGGTCGCCGGGCAGCGCCAGCGTCCCGCCGACGGCCACCGGCACGTCGTACGCCCACGGGAACAACTCCGCCTGCGAGGCGTAGTGGGGGGTGGCGCCCGTCGACCAGATCGGCAGGCCCAGGCCGCTCACCCTGGGCAGGTCCCTGATCCGGCCGTCCACGACGATGCCGGCGCCGCCCTTGCGCTTGAAGTAGCGGACCAGCATGTCGCCGAAGCATCCGGTGTAGGCGCTGCCGTACGCCTGCACGACCAGCACGTCGCCCGGCCGGATCTCCTCCAGCACCGCCCACAGGGCGGTGTGCCGCTCGACGTACTCCTGGCCGAGCCCCGAGGCGATGTCCTCGCGCTGCGGCATGAACTGCAGCGTGCGGACCCGGCCGGCGACCTTCTGCCCCTGGGCGATGGGACGCGGTCCCTCGATGAAGGTACGCCGGATGCCCTGCGCGTGGAGCTTGGCGCAGGCGGTGGCCGCGCTGATCCGGGACAGTCCCTCCACGAGGGCGGGATCGGGTTCGGCGGGCAGGTCCCCGCGAACAGGCAGATCCCAGATGGCGTCGTCCATGAAACTCCTCAGTAGTGCTGGTGCGACGGCGTGCGGACGCGCGCGGTCGTGTGCAGGTCGAGCCGGATGCGGCGGCCGGGCGGCAGCTCCACGAGCAGGCGCGGGCCGTCCACCGCCACCTCCTGACCGGCCTGAGTGATCGGGGGAGAGGTGTAGGAGCGCGGGTCACCCGGGTAGTCGCCGCCGGACCGGGTGACCACCGCGCGGTCGATCCGGTGCTCGCCGAACGCGCCCGCCTGCACCACGACCCTGCGGGTGCGGGCCACGCCGAGGTTGACCAGCTCGACGCCGGTGGCACCGGGGCGTACCGAGTCGACCAGCGCGGCCACGTCCGGGGGCAGGCCGGGGCGGCGGCGGTCGGCGTCGAAGTAGGCGAGCCTGGCGGGCAGCAGCCCGCCGTTGTAGAGCACCTGCGGGGTGCCGGTGGCCAGCTGCAGCAGCGCCTCCGTGACGACCGGGTTGAGCCGCTGCCAGTGGTGCACGTGGATGGTGGACAGGTCCGCGTTGTCGGCGTCGATGAGCGCCATGCGCCGCTGCACCTGGCCGAGCGCCGTCGACAACATCGCCTCGGGGAAACCGGGGTTCGCGCCGCGCAGGAACTCCAGCCACGGCGCCTCGTGACCGGCCTCCTCCTTGTTGCGGAACGGGCGCACGGCCGTCCAGTCGTAGCCGGAGCCGGCCCGCAGGCGGTCGAGCCGGTCGGCGTCGCCGCCCGACTGGCTCGCGTGCCAGAGCCAGACCGGCAGGCCGAGCTGCGGCGGCTGGAAGTCGAACCAACCCTGGTCGTCGTGCCGGTTGGGCACCAGCATGGTCGGCTTGTCCGCCTCGTCGCCGAGCTCGGCCAGCCAGCGGTCGCTGATGCTCATGTCCGTCCCGGTGACGCCGGCCTGCACGGCGTGGCCGTACACCGCCTCCAGCGGGTCGCGGCCGATCGCGAGCGCGGCGTCGTCGCCGGTCAGCAGATGGGCGTTGACCGCGGCGATCGCGGCGGCGGCCCCCACGCTGTAGATGCCGTGCGGCCACTGCCAGCCGTAGTTGCCGCCGTACCAGCGGCCGCCGTGCAGCTCGCCGACGACGCCGGACGGGCCCACGTTGTCGGGCAGGATGCCGGCGTTGGCCTCCGCCCTGCGCTGCCAGGCGCCGATGTAGCGCAGCGCCCAGTCGCGGTAACGCTCGTCGCCGTCGTACAGCCAGGCGTTGACCGCGAGGCTGGTCGCGGCCAGGTTGACGGCCACGTCGCCCCGGCCGATGCGCTCGTTCATCGCCGCCCCCATGCGGGCCGCGTTGCACGGGTCGGCCAGGTCCTCCCACCGCGTGATGCCCGGCAGGTCGCGCAGCGGCAGGCCGAACGGCCGCATGCTCACCAGGTCGGTGTGGTAGGAGGCCCACTCCCACTGCAGGCCGTAGCGGGGGCCGCCGGCGCCGTTGTGCGGGGCGCGGATGATGTCGCGCTCGGCGTCGTAGTTGGCCGAGCCGGGCAGGTAGAGGTCGGCGAAGCGGCGGGCGCGCTCGCGGAAACGCTGGTCGCGCGGGTCGGCGGCGCAGATGCCGTAGAACAGCAGCAGCGACTCGCCCTGGTGGAACCAGTCATAGCCGCGCTCGAACTCGTCCACCAGGTGGCCGAGCTCGGTGAGCTGCGCGGTGACGCCCTCCCAGTGGTGCTTGGCGGCGTCCAGCAGGTCGTCCGCGCCGCCGAGCTGGTAGAGCGTCGGCCAGTTGAAGAACGCCTCGTAGAAGTCGTCGGCGCCGTCCCGGTCGGCGGCCGGCCCGTGGTAGATGAGCCGCCCGTCAGGGCCGCAGTAGCGGGCGGCGAAGACCCGCCAGGCCTCGTCGAGCATGTCGAACAGGCGGCGCTCCAGCACCGCCCAGGCGGGCGGCGTGCCGAGCGGGACGGTCGCGGTGACGGAGGGCATGACGGAGGGCATGACGGAGGGCTGCGAATCGCCGGCGGGTGTCGTGAGGGAATCGGGGATCGAGGGCACTGTGCGCATCTTCAACCTTTCGTGGCCCCGGCGGTGAGGCCGCTGATGATGTGCCGTTGCATGAAGACGAAGAAGACGAGGAGCGGGGCGATGGCCAGCAGCAGCGTCGGAAAGACCACCGTGTAGTCGGTGGAGTACTGGCTTACGGCGGCGTAGACGCCCGTGGTCACCGTGTAGAGGCCGCTGCCGGGGCCCAGGATGATCTGCGGGTTCACGAAGTCGTTCCACACCGAGAAGGTGTTGAGGATGACCATCGTGGCGACCGCGGGGCGCATCAGCGGGAAGACGATCTGCCAGAACGTGCGCAGCCGCCCCGCCCCGTCGACGGCCGCCGCCTGGTCGAGCACGGCGGGGATGGTGGCGATGTAACCGGCGTACAGGAAGATCGAGAACGGCAGCGTGAGCGTGGTCTCGAACAGCACGAACCCGCGGATCGTGCCCATCAGGCCGAGGGTCTTGAGCACGTACACGACGGGGATGACCAGCACCTGGCCCGGGATGAACGTCCCGGCCAGGAAGAACAGCATGAGCACCCGGAAACGCCGCTTCGGGCTGCGCGCGATCGTGTACGCGGCGGGCGCGGCCAGCAGCACCGACAGCACGTTGACGGCGACCACGAACAGCAGCGTGACCGCGTACCCCTTGACCACGTCGAACTGCGGGTTAGTCAGCGCCCTGCCGAGCGGCTCCAGCGTGAGGCCGCCCAGGCCGAACGGGTCGCGCAGGATCTCCTGCTGGCCCTTGAACGCGTTGACGGTCAGCACGTAGAGCGGGACGAGCATGAACGCGGCGGTCGCCCAGAGGAAGGTTTTTCTCACTGGTGCATCGCCATCTCGCCGCGCCGGCGCAGCCGGGTCACCACGAACGCCAGCGCCGCGGTGACCAGCATGAGAATCACCGACTGGGCCGAGCCGAAGCCGAGGCGGGCGTCGTGGAAGGAGTTCCACAGGATGAGGTAGGCGACGGTCTGGGTCTGCCCGGCCGGCCCGCCCGCCGTCAGCGACACCACCAGGTCGTACGTCTTGAGCAGCGTCACCAGCGACAGCACGATGTTGATCGTCACCGACGGCCCCAGCGCGGGCAGCGTCACGTTCCTGAACACCTGCCACCGGGTCGCCCCGTCGATCCGGGCGGCCTCGATCAGCGAGTGCGGCACCGCCTGGAGGCCCGCCAGATAGAGCACCACGTTGACGCCGAACCCGGCCCACACCAGCACCGCGATCATCGTGACGGTCGCCCACGCGGGGTCGGACAGGAACGGCAGCACCTCGCCGCCCCACGTGGTCACCAGGTTGTTGACCGCGCCGTTGGTGCCGAGGATGGCCGACCAGAGGAAGCCGACCACGAGGGCGCTGAGCACGTGCGGATAGAACAGCACGATCCGGAAGAACGTGTTGGCCCTGGAGACGCCGTCCACCAGGAGGGCGAAGCCGAGTCCGAGCAGGTTGAGCCCGGCCGTGCCCGCCGCCGCGACGAGCAGCGTGACCAGGGCCGCGCGGCGCAGCTCGGGGTCGTCGAGCAGGCGCGCGTAGTTGGCGGCGCCGACGAAGGCGGGGTCGGCGCTGAAGCCGTCCCAGTCTGTCAGGCTCAGGTAGAAGGCCAGGCCGACCGGGACGACCAGCATCACCACGTAGAGGACGGTGGCCGGGCCGGCCATCAGCGCGGTCGTCAGGCCGTCGTGCCGCCTGCGCCTCGGGGGCGCCTCCCGCACCGTGGCGACGGGTGCTTCCCGGGTGAGCGTCATGACCGTCCGGCCAGCCATCGGTCCACGCCCTCGGCGACCTCCTCGGGCGACTTGCCCACGTACAGGCCCTGCACCTCGGTGTTCCACGCGGAGTTGAAGCCCTTGGGGAGGGTGGCGTCGCCGTAGCCCTCACCTTGCGGCACGCCGGACGGCGCCGCGTCGAGGATCTCCTGCACCTGCTTCTCCAGCGGGGTGAACTCGCGCTCGACGCCGGTGCGGAAGTTGCCGTCCTGCTTGAGCTGGCTCTTGACCGTGGCCGGGTCGGTGACGAGCCACTGGACGAGCTTGAGCGCCGCGTCCTTCTGCGGGCTCGACTTGAGGATCATGTACGGCGCCGCGAGCGTCGCGCCCTGCGGGCCGGGGTGGCGCTGGCCCTTGTCGACCGGGGCGGGGAAGACACCGACCTCGAAGTCCTTCTCGGCCTTGGCCTCGGCGGCGGTGAACCAGCTGCCCATGACGTACATCGCCGACTTGCCGGACAGGAACGCGGTTTCGGCGTCGGCGTACTTCAGGCCCAGGGCGTTCTTGTCGACGTACCCCTTGCCGATCCAGCCGTGGTAGCGCTTCAGGTACGGCAGCAGCGACTCGCCGGCCTTGATCTTGCCGGAGCTGACGTCCTGCTGCCAGGCGGGGTGGTTCTGGGCGCGGGAGGGGTTGGAGAGCTGGAGCAGCTGCAGGCCGGTCAGGAAGTCGCCGCCGGTCTGCAGCGGCAGGTAGCCGGCCGACTTGAGCTTGCCCATGGCGGCGTCGAACTCGTCCCACGTGGCCGGCGGCTCGTCGATCCCGGCCTTGCCGAAGGCGGTCTTGTTGTAGAAGACCAGCGACTGGGCCTGCACGCCGACCCCGACGGTGTAGATCTTGCCGCCCAGCTTGGCCTGCTCGGCCAGCGGCGTGTCCTTCGCCCACGGCTGGTCGCTGAGGTCGAGCATCTGCTTGGCCAGCGTCTCGTCGGCCATCAGCGTCTCGACCACGTCGGGCGCGTTGCCGGCGGCGAGCTGCTGCGGCAGCGTGTCGGCCACGCCCTTGCCGGTGGGCGCCTCGATCTCCACGTCGATGCCGGGGTTCGCCTGCTCGAACGGCTTGACCAGGCCGTCCCAGTACGCCTGGGTGAGGTTCGGGCTGATGTTGACCAGCATCCTGACGGTGACCTGGCCGCCCTCGCTCTGCTGCGCTTGCGAGTCGCCGGCGAAGCCGCCCCCGCCGCAGCCGGTGAGCAGGAGCAGGCATCCGATGCCGGACAGGACGAGGGATGGACGGGGGGACCGCATCGCACCTCCAAGGGGGCGAGATCTGCGACGCCTTTTTAATGGGTCGATACTCGATTAGCGATTATTTAATACGTTGGTAACCGGGGTCGGTCAAGGGGTTATGTACTGCTACAAATACGTTTCCAGCGGGTGACTGAGTCATAAGTACGTTATGGTTGGGGCGTGACTGGACGGGAAGACGACAAGCGGCTGGTAGTGGGCGCCGAGGAGCGCGCGACCCTGGAGGCGTGGGCGGAACAGGCCGGGAGCGGGCTGGGCCTGCGCAGCCGCATCGTGCTGGCGTGCGCCGACGGGCTGTCCCGCAAGGAGATCGCGGCCCGGCTCGCCGTCAGCTCGGCGACCGTCGCCAAATGGCTCGCCCGCTTCGTGGAGCGCGGCCTCGACGGCCTGGCCGACGCGCCGCGACCCGGGCGGCCGCGCAGCACCGAGCGGCAGGAGGCCGAACGGGTGATCGCCGCCGCGGCCGGCGGCTCCGCCGTGCCCTCCACCCGCTCCATGGCCAGGCAGCTCGGGCTGTCGCAGTCGACGGTGGCGCGCATCTGGCAGGAGCAGCAGATCGCCCCGCCCGCCAGTCAGGTGCTGCCCAGGGAGCTGCTGTCGGACCGGGTCTACGCGCTGCTGCGCGGCTGGATCGTCTCGGGAGAGCTCGTGGCGGGGCAGCGCCTGGTGGAGGCCGAGATCGCCCGCAGGGTCGGCACCAGCCAGGCCCCGGCCAGAGAGGCGATCAAGCGGTTGGCCCACGAAGGACTCGTCATCTCCTATCCCAACCGGGGCAGCTACGTCGCGGAGATCTCCGACGAGCAGGCCCGGGAGGTGCGTGACATCAGGGTGTTGCTGGAGGAGTATGCCGCACGCGGCGCCGCCGCCCGCATCCAGCCCGAGACGTTGCAGCAGCTCACGGGTGACGTGCTGGCCATGCGCCGGGCGGCGGGCGACGGTGACATCGGGGCTTTCAGGGACGCGGACCTCGCCTTCCACCGGCGGGTGTGCGCCGCGTGCGGCAACTCCTTCCTGCTGCGGTTGTGGCGGACCATCGAGTCGAACCTGTGGAGCCTGCACGTCGTGGGCAACCCGCTCTACGAAGGCGACTGGATGGCGATGGCCGGCCACCACGACGACCTGGTGACCGCCCTGGCGTCGGGCGACCCGGACGAGGCGGCCCGCCTCTTCGCCGCCCACGCCCGCGGCGAGGC
>NZ_JAAAHR010000340.1:0-2521 GCF_009908215.1 Nonomuraea sp. K271
GCCGACGGCGGGGCGTGTGGGGGCGCCATGGGGGCGCCGCGCAGGACCGCGACGACCTCGTCCAGTCCGGGACGGGCCGCCGGGTTGGCGTCCACGGCGGCGGACACGAGCTCGCGCAGCGGTCCGTCCAGCGCGTCGAGGTCCTCGGCGGCAGGCGACGGGTTGCCGCTCGCGGCGCACGCCACGATCCGGCCCCACGTGAAGACCTCGGCGGCCTGGGAGGGCTCCTGCTCAGGCGCGACGTACTCGGGTCGGGGGGCGGCGAGGGGAGCGGTGGCCGCCGGGCCGAAGTCGGTGATCCGCAGCCCTTGAGGCCCGAGGGTCACGCTGTCGGGGGTGAGGCCGCTACGGCGTACCCCCGCCTGGTAGATCGCGTGCAGCCCGGCCGCGATCTCGCCCGCCATGCGCCACAGCCCGGGTCCGGCGAAGGGGCCGCGCTCCAGCGCCTGGCCCAGCGTCTCGCCCTCGACGTGCGCCCGCACCACGTACGGCCGCGCCGCGCGGACGTCGCCGCCCAGGACGCCGGCGACGAACGGCGAGCCGACCCTGCGGGACGCGGCGAGGTCGCGCTCCAGCCCGGGCAGCGCGGCGGCGTCGAAGGCCGCCTCACCTGCTGCGTCCGCGGCGAAGGTCCTGACGACGACCTGCCACCCGGCCGGCGTGCGTGCCAGATAGATGACCGCGTCGCCGTCCCGCCCGAGCTCCGCGATGAGCGTGTTGCCGCCGATCTGCTCCTCAGATGGCGTGCCCACGATCCCTCCCCACTCGATGTTCCGACACGGGTCGATGATCCCGGTCACCGCTTGCGAACGGCTTAACGGACGATCGCGCCCGGTATGAACAGGCAAGGGCCTCGTCGGGTCTTCCGCGTCAGGGCGGTGGACGGTCGTGGAGCAGGGCGGCCAGTTCCATCCGCGAGGTCACGCCCAGCTTGGGGAACGCCTTGTAGAGGTGGTGAGCGACGGTGTGAGGGTTGAGGAGCAGGTGCGCAGCCGCATGCGCGAGGACGACGCGGGCTGCGCGGAGCGCCCGACGTCCTCGCTGCTCAGGCGAGGTCGGCGAGGTCTTCCTCGGTGAGGGTGATGGATCGGGCGGCGAGGTTGGCTTCGAGATGGGCCACGGAGCTGGTGCCGGGAATGGCCAGGGTGACGGGGGACATGGCCAGGAGCCATGCCAGGGCGATCTGGTGGACGGTGGCGTTGTGGCGTCCGGCGACCTTGGCCACGGCGGGGTGGTTGATATCGGTCCTACCGCCGCCGAGTGGGAAGAAGGGGACGAAGGCGATGCCGGCTTGGGTGCAGGTGTCCAGGATGGCTGCCTCGTCCCGGCCGGCGATGTGGAAGTGGTTCTGGACGGCTGCGACGGGAGCGATCGTGCGGGCCTCGGCGAGGTGGTGGGCGTCGATGTTGCTGACGCCCAGGTGGCGGATCAGGCCTTCTTCGCGCAGGGCGGCGAGTGTCTCGAAGCGTTCGGCGAGTGATTCGCCGTGTGGCGGTGTCGTGGTGCCGACGCGGAGGTAGACCAGGTCGAGGCGGTCGAGGCCGAGACTCTGGAGGTTGGCTTCCACCTGGGGCCGGAGGTCGGCGGAGGTGCCTTGGCCGAGACCGCCGGGGGTGGGGACGGGGCCGACTTTGGTGGCGATGACGAGGTTGTCAGGGTAGGGGGCGAGGGCTTCGCGGATCAGGGTGTTGGCGCGTACGGAGCCGTCCTGGCTGCGGCAGAAGTCGGCGGTGTCGATGTGGTTGACGCCGAGTTCTACGGCGCGGCGCAGGACGGCGCGGCCGGTCTCGGGATCGCGGGCGGGCTCGCCCGGACGGGATTGGGGCAGGCGCATGGCGCCGAAGCCGAGCCGGTCGGTCGTCAGGTCGCCGCCGAGGGGGAACTGGCTGGTCATGTCTCTCCATGTGCTGTGATGTGGGTTCTCTGGGGAGGCCGAGCCGGCCTCCCTCTGGCGGGGCCCGGCGCGGCCCGCTGGAGCGGCGGTGCGCTGTCCTGGTCTGCTCGTACGCGTGCATCGACCGCGGCGGCGTGCTGGAGCGGCGTCCGCGCTCGGCGGGTCGAGACGGTGGCGGGCACCGGCCGGCGACGGCCGCTCCAGGGGATCCCCTGGAGCGTGCCGCAGGCGATCGCCGGGCCGGAACTGTGGACGAACGTGACCGTCTCCTCGAGCGGCGCGCGGCCCGTGCGGACGTGGTCCACCGTGACGTCCTCGAAGCCGACGGAGATGCCGCAGAAGAGGATGAGCTCGTCCGGAGGGTGCAGGACCTCCGCGACGGTCTTGCGGTACACCGACCACGCCATCTGCGGGCAACTGTGCAGCCCCTCGGCTCGGAGCAGCAACATGACGGTCTGCAGATACATGCCGAGGTCGGCCCATTGGGGCGGCCCCATGTCGGCTCTTCGAAGTCAGTCGGGGTTGGGCCATCCACGGCTTCTCGGAGTCAACCGCGCACCGGTCTTCCGACCTCGATTGGGGACGAAACCCCATGCAGCCGATCCGTCGGCTCAAGTCCGCGGGATG
>NZ_JAAAHR010000341.1:0-2416 GCF_009908215.1 Nonomuraea sp. K271
GCCCCGGTCCGAACGAGATCATGAGCGAGCGGCGTCACCTGATCAACCTCGCCTACCGGCTGCTCGGATCCCTGGCCGACGCGGAGGACGTCGTGCAGGAGACGTATGCCCGCTGGTACGCGATGTCCCGGCAGCGGCAGGACGCCATCGACACCCCCGGGGCCTGGCTGACGACGGTGGCCAGCCGCATCTGCCTGGACCTGCTCGGCTCGGCGCGGGCCCGCCGTGAGCGCTATGTGGGCTCATGGATTCCCGAGCCGCTGCCGGAACACGGCGAGTGGGACGCCGGCCGTACGGACGCCGCCGCGAGCGACCCGGCCGACCGGGTCACCCTCGACGAGTCGGTCAACATGGCCTTCCTCGTCGTGCTCGAATCCATGACCCCGGCGCAGCGGGTGACGTTCATCCTGCACGACGTCTTCCGCTACCCCTTCGCGGAGGTGGCCGAGATCGTCGGGCGCACTCCGGCGGCCTGCCGCCGGCTGGCCTCCTCGGCCCGCCGCCGCGTCCGCGCCGCGCAGCCGCCGGCGGCTCCCGCGGCCCGGCAGGCCGGCCTCGTCAGGGAGTTCAGGCAGGCGTGGGAGGCCAAGGACATCGA
Source organism: Nonomuraea sp. K271 (assembly GCF_009908215.1). NCBI lineage: Bacteria > Bacillati > Actinomycetota > Actinomycetes > Streptosporangiales > Streptosporangiaceae > Nonomuraea > Nonomuraea sp. K271. The sequence goes on from NZ_JAAAHR010000341.1 coordinate 599, forward strand.
CGCCCTCGTCAACCTGCTCGACCCCGACGTGACGGGCATCGCCGACGGCGGCGGGGTCGTCGACGCCGTGGTCCGCCCGATCAGGGGCCGCGAGCGCCTCGCGCGGCGTTTCGTCGAGATCTCCCGACTTGCGCCCGACGTGGTCATCCTGGAGCGTACGGTCAACGGCCGCCCCGGACTGGTGGCCCAGCAGGACGGCGCCACCGTCGTGGTGTTGGCGTTCGACGTCGCGGGCGAGCGGATCAAACGCATCTGGGCCGTGCTGAACCCCGACAAACTCCGGCCGTGGACGACGGGCTGAAATTCGACCCGGCCGCGTTATCCGAATTTCCGGTACGCCGGAAATCCCGGCGGCCACAAATAGCGCCCCGGGCGGCGAATCACCAGGGCGGTCATATGCTCCCGGTCATCGTCTTTCGTGGGCGAGCGGCCGCGAGGGCGCGAGGAGCGTGGACAGCGCCCAGCGTCCCGGGCCGAGTACGGCGACGAGCAGGAACCCCCAGCAGAAGAGCGCGGCCTTCTCCCCGCCGTTCTGGATCGGGAAGAGCGCCTGCGGCTGGTGGACGAAGAAATAGGCGTAGGCCATGCTGCCCGAGCAGATCACGGCGGCGGCACGTGCGCCCAGGCCCAGCATGACCAGGACGCCGCCGGCCAGTTGGATCAGCGCCGCCCACCAGCCGGGCCACTGCCCGATGCCGGGCGCCGCGCCGTGCGGACCGCCGAGCACGCCGAAGAGCGTCGCCGCGCCGTGGCAGGCGAACAGCAGCCCTATCACGATCCGGTACAGAGCCAGGAAGAGCCCCTGATTCTTGATCAGTGAATCCACCGCGGTGTCCTTTCAAAGGGGGGTGCGAACAATCGTGGGAGCGCTCCCAAACAGGTTCTCCGGAAATGCCAGAAATTGTCAATGCCGTTGGCAACCGGAACGTCGGCCGACCGACGCCGAATATCCGCGCCAAATGGCCGGACACCGCAATCGTGAATATGCCGGCCTGTGAAACTTTCATCCGCGCCGGACACCGCAGGACCCCGCGAGCCGGCGACGCGACGCCCACCTCGCGGGCACCACGGCGGCACTGGTGATGATCGTCGCGACGCGCGGGCGGCTCGGTCACCGGCCGCCCAGGAGGTCGCCTCATCAGGAGCGAACCGCCACGACCTGGAAGAGATCGTGGGACGGGTGGCCGATCCCACACCCGGCATATGTCGTTTTGGTGCAAACGGGACATCACGGGAGTGCCTTCTCAGCCGCCATGACGAGTGATCCACTTTTTCTGTCAATCGCATTGACAACGGCCTGGTTCCGGCCGATGCTTTCCTCGCTGCACGCCCGTTTTTTGACCACCGCGCCCATTATTTGGGCATCCGGGAGAAGCCCACGCCGTGTTCGCGATTGATCGCCCGAGACCCGAGGCAGGACGCGTCCCAATGCGCCCCATGGAGGGCGGCGTGGGACGGGCAGCCCGCATCGGTGGCACACCGACCTGCCCTTTGCCGCCGGCGAGAGCGAGCGCGCCGTGAACGTTCTCACCGATTCGACGACCCGGTTGCTCTCCCGCTGGTGCGATCTGCCCTGCTCGCCGATCGCGTCCTCCCTCGCCCGTCGCTGGGTGTCGGCGATGCTCGTCTCCTGGGAGCTGCCCCTCTCCCCCGCCAACGAGGCGACGATCGCCGAGCTGACCAGCGAGCTGGTCACGAACGCGGTCCAGCACGCGGCCCCGCCGCCGTCCGGATCCTCCGGGATAAGGATCAACGTACGGGCCGGAGCCGCCACGATCTGGCTGGCGGTCTGCGACAACGACCCGACCCTCCCCACCC
>NZ_JAAAHR010000342.1:0-2309 GCF_009908215.1 Nonomuraea sp. K271
TGTCGGGGGCGGCGGGGGTGGCGGGTTACCGCCGGCTCGGACGCGACTTCGACGGGCCCGTGGTGTGCGTCGCCACGTCCAGCGGCTTCAAGGACGTGGGGTTGGGGTCCGAGAGCTTCCCCGCCCTGCCGGACCCGACCCTGGACGACCTCCTGCCATGAGCGCGCGATGGGTGGTCAGGGCCTGAGCCAGACACGGAGCGGGCCGACCGGGGTGAAGCCGTGACCGAGGGGGACCTCCAGGTCACTCTCGTAGCCGACCAGCGGGCGGCCCGGCAGGAGGTGGGCGGCCATGGCCAGCGTGCCCGCCCACGCGGTGTCCGGGTCGCAGCCGGAGGCGAAGACGTTGGAGACGCCCGCCACCCCGCCGCTCGCGGTGAGCACCGAACCGCAGACGATCTCGCCGCCGATCCTGGCGCAGACAATCCGTACCTTTTTCAGCAGCGCGGGCAGGAACAACCCCGTCACCTCGCCGCCGAAGGCCGCCCGTTCCCACTCGCGCAGCGTGGCCGCGTCGCCGACGACCTCCCACGCGATCGCGGTGCCCGCCGGCCGGGGCGCCGGACGGTGGATCCACTGGGCCTCGAACAGCACCTCGAAGCCCGGGAGGTCGAGCGCCGCGTAACTGTCCTTGACCGACGCGCCCGGCCCCGCGTCGATGCGCGCGAGCACGTCCTCCGCCGTCGCGCCGGGAGAGAGCGTGACGGCGTCGGGGTAGAACACCGGCGTCCTGACGGAACTGGCCCAGACCCTGCCGTCGCCGTACGTGCCGGGGACACCGTGGGCGCGGCACATCACGTCGCACCAACCGGCGTTGTCGTGCACGGCCGCAGCCTGCGGGTCGGTCATGACAAGCTCCGTTTCACCCGCCTGGTCGGCGTGGCCGCGAGAGGATCCTCCGGCCACGGGTGCTTGGGATAGCGGCCGCGCAGCTCCGCGCGTACGGAACGGTAGCCGTCGCGCCAGAACGACGCCAGGTCCGCGGTGACCGCCACCGGCCGGCCCGCCGGGGAGAGCAGGTGCACCAGCACCGGCACGCCGGAGATCTCCGGCGTCTCCTGCAGGCCGAACAACTCCTGCAGCTTGACCGCCAGCACCGGCTGCTCACCCGAGTAGTCCACCCGGACGCGGGAGCCGCTCGGGACCTCGATCCGTTCGGGAGCGGCCACCTCCAGCCGCTCGCTCCACGGGATCAGGCGCCGCAGGGCGGAGGCCACGTCGATGCGTTCCAGGTCGGCGCGGCGGCGGGCCCTCGACAACTCGGGTTCGAGCCACCGGTCGGCCAGGTCGACGAGCGCGTCCACCGAGGGCCACGGCGGGCCGATCGCGCGGTGGCAGAAGGCCAGGCGGTCCCTGAGGTCCCTGGCCTGCTTCGTCCAGGCCAGGACGTCCTCCGTGCGCAGGCCGTACAGGATGGCCGCGCGGACGTCGGCGTCCTTGAGAGGTGTCGCGGACAGCTCGATCGCGCCCAGGCGCTCCACCCGGCGGGCGGACACGTCGCCGCGCCGCTCACCCGGCGGCACCCGCCAGGCCACCTCGTCCTCCGTGGTGACGGGGCAGGCGAGCCTGGCGGTCTCCTCGTCGATGACGACCGCCTGCCTGATGCGGGCCGACGCCGACCCGGCCGGGCGGTCGGCCACGGCGATGGCCAGCCAGGTCGCGGTGGCCAGCTTCGAGCCCTCCGCGAGCTGGGCCTGGGTGCCGGAGGCCATGAGATATCCGCCGCCCCGCCTGCGCGCCACCCGCTCGGGAAACGCCAGCGCCACCGCCGCCCCAGCTGTCCCGTCGTCCACCCCCGCGTCTTCGCTCTCGTGGTCTCCGGTGGCGGTGCGGCGCAGGCGCGCGGTCTCGCGGCGCCAGCGGGCGGCGTACGGGGTGCCGCCGCGGCGGGCCGTACGCCAGAACTCCACCAGGTCGTCGCCGGCGTCGCGCGGCGGCTGCTCCGACAGCAGGGCCACCACCTCGGCTGCGCGCGGCCCGAGGTCGAGCAGTGCGCGGGCCAGGCGCGGGTGCACGCCCGCGAGCGCCATCCGCCGCCCGCGGCCGGTCACCCGTCCTCCGTCCACAGCCCCGAGAGCTTCCAGCACGCGGGTGGCGGCGGACATCGCGGCGGCCGGCGGCGGGTCGAGGAGTGCAAGCCCGGACGCGTCCGGCGCGCCCCAGCGGGCCGCCTGCAGCGCGAACCCCGTCAGGTCGGCCAGCACGATCTCCGGCCTGGCGTGGTCGGCGAGGCGTTCGTGGTCGGCGGCCGGCCAGCAGCGGTAGACCGCGCCTGGAGCCTCGCCGACCACGCCAGGCCGGAGATCGTGC
>NZ_JAAAHR010000343.1:0-2251 GCF_009908215.1 Nonomuraea sp. K271
GTGGGCGGCGGCGGGGGCATCGCGCTGGCCGCGCTGAGCGACAGCGTGCCGGTCTCCATGGCCGGATTCGCGCTCACCGGGCTGGCGCTCGGCCCGATGGTGCCCGCCCTGCTCAGCCGCGCCGCAGCCGACGACTCCGGCGGGACGCTCGTGTGGTGGGTGTCGACGATCTCGTACACCGGGTTCATGGTCAGCCCGCTGCTGGTCGCCGGCCTCAGCGGGTGGCTCGGCCTGCCCGCCGCGATGGCGGCGCTCGGGCTGCTCGGGCTGCCGCTGGCAGGCCGGCTCCTGTTGCGCGGGCCGTGACGGCGCGGCCGGAATACGGCCGCCGTTTGGGGAAAGGAGACCCCGAAACCGCGCATGCGAAGGGGATCATCATGGCCGTCTGCGAAACCTGCGGCAACGACTACGACATGGCGTTCGAGGTGCGCGCGCAAGGGGCCGTGCACACCTTCGACTGCTTCCAGTGCGCGATCGAGGCGATGGCGCCCATCTGCGAGCACTGCGGCACGAAGGTCATCGGGCACGGTGTCCAGTCGGGTGAGCACTGGTACTGCTGCGCCCACTGCGCGCGCGAGGAGGGCACCAAGGGCCTCGTCGACCGCGTCACGGCCGGCACGACCGCCTGAGGGAGGCCGGGGAGGCGTGGCCGGCCCGCCGCGTCAGCGCATGAAACCGATGTCCTCGTAGCGGAGGTCGTAGAAGCCGCGCGCCCCCACGTTGGCCAGCGTCTCCCGGGCCGCGACGTTCTGCGGCCGCTGATAGAGCGGCAGCACCGTCGCCAGCTCCCAGATCAGCCGGTCCGCCTTGTTGGTCTCCTTGCGGGCCCGCACCGGGTCGAGGGCCTGGGAGGCCCGGCTCATGGCCTCGTCGACGGCCGCCGACCCGACGCGCCCGAAGTTCGCGTTCCACGTCTTCCCGTCGCGCGCGTCGATGTAGATCCCGTAGCTGCTGGAGACCGGGAACGGGGTGCCGATGTAGGCGAACGGCGTGATGTCGAAGTTGCCAGGAATCACATACTTGCTGAAGAAGTCGTCGCTGGGCACGGCCCTGATGGTCAGCTTCACGCCGATCTGCGCCAGCATGCTCTGGGCGAGCTCGCCTTCCGCCTTGCTGACCTGCACCCCCGACGGCACCACGAAACGCAGGTCGAGCGGCTTGCCGTCCTTCTGCCTGACCGTCGTGCCGGCCGCGAGCCTCCAGCCGGCCGCGTCGAGCAGCTTCTTGGCGCGTTCGGGGTCGTACCCGCCCATGCGGCCGGCGTTGTCGCGGTAGCCCTCCTGCGTGTTCATGAAGAAGTGGTTGTTCAGCAGCGCGATCGGCCAGTCCAGGCCCTGCAGGTCCGAGCGGGCGATGGCCTGTCGGTCGATGCCGAGCTGCACGGCGAGCCGGACGTCGCGGTCCTTGAGCAGTTCGCTCGACCCGTTGAAGGTGAAGTGCCGGAAGTCTGGGCCGGCCGCCTGCCGCACCTGCGCCCCCTGGGCGGCCCTGGCGCGGGCGAGATCGGGGGCGGACGGGCCCACGTCGACGATGTCGAGCTCGCCGTTGCCGAACGCCCCCATCAGTGAGTCCTGCTCCGACGCCCGGTAGATGATCTTGTCCAGCTTGGCTCGGTCGCCCCACCAGGCCTCGTCCCTCACGAGGGTGATCGTCTTGGCGGTCTGGTCGAACCCGCCGAACTTGAACGGGCCCGCCGTCACCGGGATCCTGTTCAGCCAGGCGTTGTTGAACGACTGGGCCGTGCGGTTGGTGACGGCGGGCAGCAGCGGCGAGAACAACGACTGCCAGTCGCCGAAAGGCCGCTCGAACGTCACCACGACCTCGAAGTCGTCCTTGCCCCGCGTCACCTGCCCGATGTCCTGGTAACCGGTGGAGGAGACGATGCGGAAGTCAGGGTCGCGCCCGTTCAGAGCCCGCCACTGCGCCCGGTAGTCGGCCCACGTGATCGGCCGCCCGTCGGACCATCTGGCCTTGGGGTTCAGCGTGTACGTGACCACCTGTTTGGGCCGCCGTTCTGTCACCCTTGCGTCGATCACGTAGTTGTCGTTGACCGTGATCTCGGCCTTCTCGTCGGACAGGAACGGCGAGGGCAGCAGCGCGTTGCTGACCACGCCGGCCATCGCGAGGTTGCCGTCCACGTGGTTCCTGTTCCACTGGGCGGGGAACTCGTTGATGCCCCACCGCAGCGTCCCGCCGTCCCTGACCTTGTCGCGCGGCTGCGGATTGATGTCGTAGGCCTTGACCGTACGGT
>NZ_JAAAHR010000344.1:0-2238 GCF_009908215.1 Nonomuraea sp. K271
GTCCCCGGCGGCCCCGGCACCGGCCCTGGCCGTCGCGCCCGCGTCGTCCGCAGCTCCGAGGCGGGAGGATCGGGTGGTCGTGCCGGCGGGCCAGGTGACCGTGAACGGGCGGCCCGCGATCTTCGGAGCGGACACCGACCCCGTGCCGCTGGCCCAGGAGGACCGCGAGCCCGCCGAGCGGCCCGAATGGGTCAGGGTGACGGCCGGACGCACCAGGGTGGTCCGGGCCGCCCCGGGCGGATGGACATGGGCCGAGGTGGAGGAGTGACCGGGGTGAACATGACGTGAACGCCTACTTCGCGTCGGAATCCCCGTGAAGTAAGGACCTGCTTCTCATTGAACGTTGTTGATCGTCCGGATATTGTGCGAATGCCCACGATCACCCCCTGGAAGTAAGGTGCCATGCGACTGCGGCAGCTCTTCGTCATCGGACTGGCCCTCTCCCTCCTGGGCATCGGCGTTCCCGCGTGGTCGGAGGACGACCCGAGGAGCTGCAACGACCTCCTCTCCGACGACACCCCCGCGTACGTCGTCTGCCGCTGGATGGCCACCCCCGAAGAGGCCGCGGACATCGCGAACTTCTGGCTCCAGAACGACGGCGAGCACATGGTCGAGGCGGGCCCGATGGACCCGATCACGATCGACTGCACCCAGCCGGGCAACGAGTGCCCGACGGACTCCGAGGGCGACGGCGAGGCGCACGACAGCGGTTCGCCGGACGTTCCGGGCGCCGAGGACGGCGGTACGCCCGAGTGCCGGAACGGCGAGGAGTGCTACGTCGACGGCAGCGGCATCACGCCCGAGCAGAAGGCCGCCGCCAAACAGACCCCGGCGGGCCAGGCCGCGCAGACCGTCTCCCAGACGAACATGCGCGTCTGGATCGATGCGGAGCTCGCCGATGACTACAAGGCGGGCAAGCTCGCAGAGGCCGCCAAGAAGGTCGCCGCGCTGGCCGCCGCCCAGCCGGGGATCGTGGGGGTCAGGTTCACCTCGAAGCTCGGCGCCGACGCCCAGACGTTCGCCACCCCCGAGGAACTGGACGCGTTCGTCACCGAGGCCACGACCACGCTGCGCGGGATGCTTCCGGGCAAGAAGCTGGCCGCGCACACGGTGGTGCCGCTCTTCGGCTGCGGCTCGAACGACGCCTGCAAGACCGAGATGACCAAGAAGTATCCGCTGCTCGACCCCGAGCGCATCGGCGCCTGGCTCGCCAAGGGCCTCATCGACCAGCTGGCCCTGGACAGCGGCCACCTGGCCACGGAGTACGCCACCTGGAAGATCGACGCCGCCGAGGCCCAGCGCAACCAGTGGATCCAGGTCCGGGCCCGCGCCTGGGACGCCTACGCGCAGATCGCCGCCGAGGACGCCACCTTCGCCGCCGCCGGCAGCGCCCAGCTGAACGAGGAGCAGGCGGCTCAGGCCATCACCGACCGCGTCGCCGCCCCGCTGCAGGACGACGCCGCCGAGACGGTCACCCTGTGGACCCGCTGGCAGGACGGCCAGGGCCAGGTGAACCGCGTGTACGGCGAGCAGTGGGCCGCCAACACCACCTGGGACCAGCTCAAGAAGCTCGGCACGGTCCGCCCCCGCCTGGCCACCGTCTACGACCCGGACAACCCCGAGGTGGACGTGGCCACGGACCTGAAGAACCTGTCCGAGGTGTTCGGTCAGATCTACCTGCACGCCGCCTGATCGTCCGTCCGCCGAGCCGGGCATCGCCTCCAAGAGGCGGTGTCCGGCTCGTTGTCATGGGGTCATGGTGACCTGCGGGGTGTCCGGGGCCGAGCTTCGGTATCTTACGACCTCGAACCACCCAAACCCCTACAGAAGGGAACGGCACGTGTCGGACGATGCCGGCCTTCAGGCGCTCCGCGATGCGGCGCGTCTCTCCCCGGACAACCTCCCCCTGCGCCGGCACCTCGCCGGCCAGCTCCTCTCCCGCGGCTACCTCGCCGAGGCCGAGGCCGAGTTCCGCGCCGCGCTCCCGCTCGCGCCCAGGGACACCGAGCTCACGGCCGGGCTGGCGGAGGCGTTCATCAGACAGAGCGCACACGGGGCCGCGCTGGCGGCGCTCGAACCGCTGCTCGACACGCCCGGCCACCCGCCCGTGCTGGGCGTGCTGGCGGCCAGGGCGCTGCTCGGAGAGGGCGACCAGGCGCAGGCGGCCCGCCGCTATCACGAGGCGGTATCCCGCGACCCGTCCGTGGGCGACGCCGACCTCGCCGCCCGCCTCACGCC
>NZ_JAAAHR010000345.1:0-2232 GCF_009908215.1 Nonomuraea sp. K271
CCTCCCTCCGCAGGGCGGCTCCGAAGGGCCAAGACCTTCATCATCCGAGCAGCATCGCTCCAGATCATTCGCCTACATCGAACTCTCCTTCACGTTCAGGACACACGAATACGCCAGAAAGGGATCGCGGCCTGATGGTTGATCGTTAGGGTGATCGGCGTCGGGTTGGCGGCGGTCCTGGGGGTTGCGGGTGACCTCGATCGATCGGACCGCGTATCCGCGGTTTGCGCGGGTGTTGTCGGCGCGGGAGCTGACGGAGGCGTTCACGCCGACCGGGGCCGAGGTGGAGTGGGCGCGGTCGTGCATGGATGACGAGCATCATCTGCTCGCGCTGATGGTGTGGTTGAAGTCCTACCAGCGGTTGGGGTACTTCCCGAAGCTGGATGAGGTCCCGTCGGCGGTGGCGGGGCATGTCCGTCAGGTGTTGGGGCTTGCCGAGGACGAGGTGGCGTTGCGGCAGGCGGCTTCGGCGTCGGCCAAGCGACATCGTGCGCTGGTGCGTAAGCGGCTGGGAGTGTCCTACGAGCCTGCGCGGGTTCGGCAGGTGGCCGAGGCGGCGATCCGCAAGGCGGTGCAGTCCAAGGACAACCCGGCCGACCTGATCAACGTGGCGCTGGAGGAGCTGGTCCGCGCACGGTGTGAGCTGCCGGGCTACACCACGTTGGACGCGATGGCCGCCTCGGTCCGTGCCGAGGTCAACGCAAGGTTCTTCGGGTTGGTAGCCGGGCGGCTGCACCGGACGGCCAGGGCGCGGCTGGCGCGGCTGCTGGTGGTCGATCCGGTGAGCCGGCGTAGCGAGTTCGACCGGTTGAAGGACGTGGCCAAGGCGGCGTCGCTGGGCAAGTTCAAGCAGCGTTTGGCGCTGCTGGCCGACCTTGACGCGATCGGCCCGACCGGGGCGTGGCTGCAGGGCGTACCGGCCGGGAAGGTCGCGCACTTCGCCGGGGAGGCGCGAGTCACCGACGCCGCTGACATGCGCAAGGTCGGCACCGACAAGCAGCTGACGTTGCTGGCCGGGTTCGTGCACACGGTCGCGACCGGGGTCCGCGACGACGTGGTGACGATGTTCTGCAAACGGATCGCGGCGATCCACAAGAGGGGCCGCGACCATCTGGAGGCGCTGCGCGAGGCGCACCGCGCCGAGTCCGAGCGGCTGCTGGGAGTGTTCGCACGGCACCCTGCTGGGCCCGACGCAGGTCGCCGCGCACATGCGCGGGCAGGTCAGCGTGCACGAACTGTCGCTGGCGGGCAACAAGCACACCACCGCGACCAAGGTCGACGCGGCCTCGGTCGACGTCATCGACCACTTCAACCGGCTGGATGTCGCCTCGGTGTGGGGCGACGGCAAGTCGGCCGCGGCCGACGGCACCCAGATCGATACCTGGGAGGACAACCTGCTGGCCGAGACCAGCATCCGGTACGGCGGGTACGGCGGGATCGCCTACCGGCACGTCTCCAACACCTACATCGCGCTGTTCTCCCACTTCATCCCATGCGGGGTGTGGGAGGCGGTCTACATCATCGAGGGCCTACTGAAGAACGCCTCGGACATCCAGCCCGACACCATCCACGCCGACACCCAAGGCCAGTCGCTGCCGGTCTTCGGGCTGGGCGCGCTGCTGGGCTTCGACCTGCTACCGCGCATCCGCAACTGGCACGACCTGGTCTTCTTCCGGCCCAGCGAGACGGTCCGCTACAGCCACATCGACTCGCTGTTCGGCGACCAGGCGGTGGACTGGAAGCTGATCGAGACCCACTGGAGCGACCTGCTACGCACCGCGATCTCCATCCGGGAGAACAAGCTGTCGTCGGTGACGCTGCTACGCCGGCTGGGCAACCATTCGCGAAAGAACCGCCTGTATCGGGCCTTCCGCGAGCTCGGCCGCGCGATCCGCACCATCACCCTGTTGCGTTACCTGTCCGAGCCCGCGCTGCGCGAGCAGATCACCGCCATCACCAACCGCACCGAGGCCTTCCACGGCTTCGCCGACTGGCTGATGTTCGGCGGCAAGCTCATCGGCCACAACGACCCCGACCACCAGGAGAAGGTGGTGAAGTTCAACGAGCTGATCGCCAACTGCGTCATCTACTCCAACGCCTGCGACATCACCGACGCCGCCAACGCCCTGGCCGCCGAGGGCTATCCCGTCGACACCGACGACCTGGCCACCGTCTCGCCCTACATCACCCACACCATCCGCCGGTTCGGCAACTGGACCCTCAACCTCACCC
>NZ_JAAAHR010000346.1:0-2220 GCF_009908215.1 Nonomuraea sp. K271
TGTCGACGGCGCGTGAATACTGACCCCATGGCGACGGCCGAAATCTGACCCCCTCGTGCAGTTCACTCTGGAGGGTGATCAAGGTGGAGGACTGGGCGGAGATCCGCCGGTTGCACCGGGCCGAGGGCATGCCGATCAAGGCGATCGCGCGTCATCTGGGCATCGCCAGGAACACGGTGCGACGGGCGTTGGCGGCCGAGGAGCCGCCGAAGTATCAGCGACCGAGCAAGGGATCTATCGTGGACGCGGTCGAACCGCAGATCCGGGAACTGTTGCGGCAGTGGCCAGACATGCCCGCGACGGTGATCGCCGAGCGGATCGACTGGCAGCGGTCGATGACCGTGCTCAAGGAACGGGTCCGGCAGATCCGGCCGGAGTATCGGCCGCTCGATCCGGCCTCGCGCACCAGCTACCAGCCCGGCGAGCTGGCCCAATGCGATCTGTGGTTCCCGCCGGCACCTATCCCGGTGGGGCCTGGCCGGCAGATGAGCCTGCCGGTGCTGGTCCTGGTCTGCGGCTACTCGCGCTGGCTGCTGGCCCGCATGCTGCCCTCGCGGGCGGCCGGGGATCTGTTCGCCGGGATGTGGGCGCTGCTGTCGCTGCTCGGCGCCAGCCCTAAGACGCTGGTGTGGGACAACGAGGGCGCGATCGGCGCGTGGAGGAACGGTCGTCCCCAGCTGACCCGCGACGCCGAAGTGTTCCGTGGCACCCTGGGCGTCCGCATCCTGCAGTGCCGGCCAGGCGATCCGGAGGCCAAGGGGCTGGTCGAGCGGGCCAACGGCTATCTGGAGACTTCGTTCCTGCCCGGCCGCGACTTCGCTAGCGCCAGCGATTTCAACGCCCAGCTGGAGCCGTGGCTGCAGCGGGCCAACCAGCGCCATCACCGCCGCCTCGGCTGCCGGCCGGTCGACCGGATCGAAGCCGACCGGGCCGCGATGGTGGCCTTGCCGCCGGTGCCGCCGATCGTCGGCTGGCGCAGTTCCACCCGGCTGGCGCGTGATCATTACGTGCGCGTGGCGTCCAACGACTACTCCGTGCACCCGTCGGCGATCGGCCGCCTGGTCGAGATCGTCGCCGATCCCGAGCAGGTCACGGTCACCTGCGCCGGGCAGGTAGTGGCCCGGCACGAGCGCTGCTGGGACACCCATCAGACCCTTACCGATCCGGCCCATGCCCGGGCCGCCGCCGCGATGCGCGCGATCCGGCTGCAGCCGGTGGCGGCGCCGGTGGACACCGAGGTGGAGCAGCGCTCGCTGGCCGACTACGACGCTCTGCTCGGTGTTGAGGGGGTGGCGTGATGGCCCCACGCACCGGCATCAGCACCGGCACCGGCCGCAGCGCAGGTACCGGCATCGCGGCGTCGACGGGTGGCGGCGGGCGCAACGTCGCCGCCGAGCTGGCCTATCTGACCCGGGTGCTGAAGGCGCCGTCGCTGGCCGCGGCCGTTGAACGGCTGGCCGAGCGGGCCCGCACCGAGTCCTGGAGTCATGAGGAGTTCCTGGCCGCCTGCCTGCAGCGCGAGGTCGCCGCCCGGGACGCGCACGGCGGCGAGGCCCGTATCCGCTCCGCCCGCTTCCCGGCCCGCAAGGCGCTGGAGGACTTCGACTACGACCACCAACGCTCGCTCAAACGGGAGGCGATCGCGCATCTGAGCACGCTGGACTTCGTGACCGGCAAGGAGAATGTGGTCTTCCTCGGCCCGCCCGGCACCGGCAAGACGCACCTGTCGATCGGGCTGGGTATCCGCGCCTGCCAGGCCGGCCACCGCGTCGCCTTCGCCACCGCGGCCGAATGGGTGGCCCGCCTGGCCGACGCGCACGCCGCCGGCAGGCTCCAGGACGAGCTGGTCAAACTGGCCCGTATCCCGGTCCTGGTCGTGGACGAGGTCGGCTATATCCCGTTCGAGCCTGAGGCCGCCAACCTGTTCTTCCAACTGGTCTCCAGCCGTTACGAGCGGGCTTCGCTGATCGTCACGTCGAACAAGCCGTTCGGCCGCTGGGGCGAGGTGTTCGGTGATGACGTGGTCGCTGCCGCCATGATCGACCGGCTGGTCCACCACGCCGAGGTGATTTCGCTGAAGGGAGACAGTTACCGGCTGAAGAACCGCGATCTGGGCCGGGTTCCGCCGGCCCGATCTGAGCACGAGCAGTAACCGACGACGACATCAGGGGGTCACGATTCAGACGTCGTCAGGGGGTCAGGATTCGGCCGTCGTTGACA
>NZ_JAAAHR010000347.1:0-2207 GCF_009908215.1 Nonomuraea sp. K271
GGCTGAAGAACCGCGATCTGGGCCGGGTTCCGCCGGCCCGATCTGAGCACGAGCAGTAACCGACGACGACATCAGGGGGTCACGATTCAGACGTCGTCAGGGGGTCAGGATTCGGCCGTCGTTGACACGGATGGGCCGGGTGCGGTGAGCGAGACGGGAAGGTATACGCGAGGAACCGGTGCCATTACGCCTTTTGACATGTCGCCAGCTCAAATCCGGTGGATATGGGTTGGAGGGCGGTGCGTGCCCGCTCCCTCATCACGGAGCGGGAAACTCTGGGTTCGGTCTTAACCGCTTGGGCACGGAGGCCATGGTGAAGAACTACGGCGTAGCCATGGCGATGCCGCAGGGGTATAGCCGTGTGCCTAACCCGTCGATCGGACAGCAGTGAACGTGGGAACCGCCCGTGGCCGCTCCCGGGCCTCATCCCCGCCAGGGGTGATGCGCGGGATAGGCGCGACGCAAGCCGAAGGCGCGGGCGGGACGGAGTCGCCGTAGTACTCGGAGGCCGGGAGAGCCGGTCACAAGGGGAAGGGCGGAAGCGTGCCAGACAAGGAAGGAATGCAATGTCCGAAGATGCGCTGGTGAACACCAGCGCCACGCGATGGCCGGATACTGATTCGGCTTTCGCCGCGGTACGGAGGATGCAGACCAAGTTGCACCACTGGCGACCGATGATCGAGGTCGCCGGTTCGGCGACTTGTTCAATCTCGTCTACGACCCGGCGTTTCTGGTCCATGCGGGAGCGCATAGCCGGCAACGCAGGGGCGCGGACTCCGGGGATCGATCGGGCCACGGTGGTGCAGATCGAGACCCCAGATCGGGGTCGAGGCGTTCCTGGGCCAGATTCGGGACTCTGTGGTCGGGCGAGTTCTCCCTGGTCGAAGTTCGGCAGGTGATGATTCCCAAGGCCAGCGGCAAGCTGCGCAATCTGGGCATCCCCACCGTCGCCGACCGGGTGGTCCAAGCCAGCCTCAAACAGGTACTCGAACCCATCTTTGAGGCGGACTTTCTGCCGTGCTCGTATGGGTTCCGTCCCAACCGGCGTGCGCACGATGCGATCGATGCCCACACTTGGGCCCGGTTGCTGCGCTGATCCGCCGCAAGTACGCGGGCAAGGCCCGCATAAGGATGCCCGAGTTCCGGCGTCGCTTCTGCGACACCGGCTGGAGAATCGCTCACCAGGGAGTCACCTTCACCGGCACATCCACTGTCTCGGTGAAGCGCTACCGCGCTCGAGGCGGCCACGCCGGTGCCTCGTGCACCCTCTGGCAGGAGCTCGTGCCCTTCACCCAGGCCGCAGGGACGGCGAGCACCTGTCCATGACGGCCAGTGCCTGCCTGGCTGTGCCTCATGACGGTGTGCCGACGGCGTCGTCGATAACCCGCTCGGACAGATGCGTGAACCAGCCAGTTCCGGAGCACGCGCGCGCCGCGGCAGGGCCGCCAGCTCCCTGCATCAGCCGAGGCCTCTCGGAATTCGAGGGGAAGGCGACGGCGGCCTTCGGGCAACAAGTGGTGACCGCTGTACCGCCGACGACAAGGTTCGTGTATGAAGGAGACCGACGTGGCAGCTCCCCAGAGCGTCGTACCACCGTGGCAGGACGACGCCACGGCGATCAAGCGGTCTTGGGACGAGCCCGACTGTTTCGGCACCGTCTTCGACGCCCACTACACGGAGATCCATCGGTACGCCTCACAGCGGCTCGGCCCGCACGCGGCCGACGACATCTGCGCCGAGACCTTCGTCCTGGCGTTCCGGCAACGTCATCGCTACGACGTGAGCCGCAGCAGCGCCCGGCCATGGCTCTACGGCATCGCGACCAACGTCATCAGCCGCCACCGGCGCGATGAGGTTCGCCTCTTACGCGCCATGAACCGGCTCCGCTCCGTATCGGAGTCCGCCGGCGGCCATGAGGACGCGGCGACCGAGAAGGTGAGCGCCGAAAGGCTGAAGGGGACGCTGGCCAAGGCCATCGCCGCCCTCCCCGCCGATCAACGCGACGTGCTGCTGCTGGTGTCGCTGTCGGGGCTCAGCTACGAAGAGGCGGCGCAGGCTCTGGACGTGCCCTTCGGCACGGTCTCCTCGCGGCTGAACCGGGCCCGCAAGAAACTACGCAAGGCGCTGGGTGGGAGCAACCCCCTGCTGGACGAGGAGGACATGCGTCGATGAACGACCTGGATCTCGTACGCGGACTGTATGACGAC
>NZ_JAAAHR010000348.1:0-2186 GCF_009908215.1 Nonomuraea sp. K271
GACCTGGCAGCCGCTGTCGCCGCCGCCGCCCGGCCCCGGCCAGGTGCTGATCGAACTGCGCGCCGCGGGCCTGAACTTCCGCGACCTGGTCCACGCCGTCAACCTGCTGCCCGGCGAGGCGCTCGAAGGATTCCACGGCGGCTTCCCCCTGGGACTGGAGGGCGCCGGAGTGATCGCCGCCGTCGGCGCGCGGGTTACGGGCCTGCGCCCCGGCGACCGCGTGATGACGGCGCAGGCCGTGGGCGTGGGCACCCACGCCGTCGTCCCGGCCTGGGCCGTGATGCCGGTGCCCGACGACATGGACTTCACCGAGGCCGCCACGATTCCCATGGCCCACCTCACCGCCCGCGCCGCCCTGAGCCACACCGGCGCGCTGCGGGCCGGCGAGACGGTCCTGGTCCACAGCGGCGCCGGCGGAGTCGGCCTTGCGGCTGTCCAGTACGGCCGCCGCATAGGCGCCCACGTCATCGCCACCGCCGGCACCCGCGCCCGGCGCGCCTTCCTGCGCGCACAAGGCGTCGAGCACGTGTACGACTCCCGCAGCCTGGACTTCGCCGAGCAGATCATGGAGCTGACCGGCGGACGCGGCGTGGACGTGGTGCTCAACTCGCTCATCGGCGAAGCCCTGATCCGCAGCATGGAGATCCTCGCCCACGGCGGCCGGTTCGTCGAGATCGGCAAGCGCGACATCTTCGCCGACCACCGGCTGCCGATGCGCCCCTTCGGCAACAACACCGCCTTCATCGGCCTGGACGTGGGCACGCTCCTCACCCAGGACCCCGACCGCTCCGCCCGCGCGATAGCCGAACTGGCCGGCGAGGTGACCGCCGGCCGCACCACGCCGCTGCCGCACACCGTCTACCCGGCCTCCCACGTCGCGGACGCCTTCGCGGCGATGCGCCACTCACGGCACATCGGCAAGATCGTCATCTCGTTCGACGCCGCCGGCGAATCCGTGCTCGTCGAAACCGGACCGCGCCCGCCACGCCTCGACCCCCAGGGCACCTACCTGGTCAGCGGCGGGCTGGGCGGGTTCGGCGCGGCGACCGCCCGCTGGCTGGCCGCCCGCGGCGCCCGCCACCTGGCCCTGGTAGGCCGCCGCGGACCCGACAGCCCCGAAGCGGCCGACCTGCTGCGCGACCTGCGCGAACACGGGGCCGCCACGCACGTGTACGCGGCCGACGTCAGCGATCGCACGGCGATGAGCCGCATCGTCGAGCAGGCCCGCGCCGACGGCCGCCCGCTCCGCGGCGTCGTCCACGCGGCCATGCACCTCGACGACGGCCACATCGGCGACCTCACCGACGACCGGGTCGCGGCCGTGCTCCGGCCCAAGATCGGCGGAGCGCTGGTCCTCGACGAGGTGACCCGCCAGGAGGAACTCGACCTGTTCCTGCTGTACTCCTCGGTCACCACCACGCTCGGCCACGTGGGACAGACGTCCTACGTGGCCGCCAACCACTTCCTCGAGGCGCTGGCCCGACGCAGGAGAGCCCGCGGGCTGCCCGCCCTGACGGTCTGCCTCGGCGCGCTGGCGCACACCGGCGTCGTGGCCCGCGGCGCGGGCGACAGGCTGGCCGCGTTCGGCATCGAGGCCGTCACCCCGCGCGAGGCGTTCACCGCGATCGAGGACATGCTCGCCGGCGGCGCGGACGTGGCCGGCGTGGGCCGCTGCGACTGGAGCAGGCTACGCCAGGTCCTGCCCGCCCTGGACCGGCCCCGCATGTCGCCGGTCATGCCGGCGGCGACGAGGCAGGAGGACGTCAGCCCCGAGCAGATCGCCAGGCAGCTGGAGGCGATGGACGCCGACCAGGTGCTGGCCTACCTCACCGAGCACATCCCGCGGCTGCTGGCCTCGATCCTGCAGATGCCGGCCGAGCAGATCGCCCACGATCGCAAGCTGGAGGACTACGGGATGGACTCGCTGATGGGCGCGCAGGTGCTGGCCTCGCTACGCCACCAGTACGGCATCGACATCCCGCCGATGGAGATCCTGCGCAGCGGCGGCACGATCGCCGACCTGGCCGCTCTCGTCCTGGACCGGCTGCGCCCGCGGCAGGCCACAGCGGCAGGCCGGTAGAAACCCAGGAAGCGGCACCGCCGTACGGGGAAACTCCCGGCCGCGGCGGGGAAAGAAGGAGGAGCGCTCATGCCGGCCGGTACCCGCCGCGGCCGGGAGTTTCCCC
>NZ_JAAAHR010000349.1:0-2142 GCF_009908215.1 Nonomuraea sp. K271
CGCGCGCGTACCGCCGAAGGGCCGGAACGGGAGCGGCTCTGGCGCATGATGACCGAGCTCGCGCCGGTCTACCACACCTACGAGGCCAGGAGCCGCAGGCAGATCCCCGTGGTCGTCCTAGAGCACAGCTGACCAAGGCGGGGTGCCGTTAACCAACGCGCTATTAGCCGCCAAGTAGGCGCTGACCTGGGATTTAGCCGCCCGTCTCCAGTTCGACTCGTGCTGCTGATTGTTCGACGGCAGGGCGGCCCGTGGCGAGTTCGGGCACGTACTTGTAGATCGTGGAGCGGCTGACGTTCAGCAGCCGGGCGATCGAGGACACCGTGGCGTTGGGCTGGGTGAGCAAGGCGCTTCTTCTCCGAAAAGACCATCCGGTCCCGGCGATGACTATCGATCCGGGGAGGCACCACACGCGCAAGGTGACCTGGTCGGTCGTCATGACAGGCCGGCATCCGGCTCCGGTCCTCGTCCCGCCCGATCAACGATGCGTGCCGCTCGGGGCACCTGGACGGATGGCATTATCGGCGCAGAGCCGCCGCGACTGCCGCCCGAGCCATAGCCTCCGTGAGCCACGTCCCGTCCGCTCTCGCGGCGAGAGTGGACGGATTGCAAAGACCTGTGAACTCAAGATCATGGTGCGACAGAGACGTTGCTCGTATGATTCTAATTGAAATTCATTTCTACTCACTGTCACGGCGACCTCAACTCGGCCGTGATGTTGGCGCGCTGCTCGATTCCCCCGCTGCGTCGGCATGGCAGAGAGCATGGCTGTGGGGAATCGGGGCATCCATGAATACACGCGTGATCCGACTCTTCGTCGGTGGAATCACGCTCTTTATACTTGCCAGCTAGTTTCGCAAGGAAACATGAGCATACACATCATCGATGCTTCTCCAGTATATGTCATTGGGCTCGTTCACGTGCTGACCGGCGCTGGCCTGACAGTGTCGGGGATCAACGCCCCGCCGGCGCCCTTGCCCACTCACAGCACTGGCGCCTTTCTCGTGGATCCTTCCGTGCTCGAGCCTCCCGCTGCGGCCCGCTACGTGGCGGACGTGGCGAAGGTCGGTCCGGTGCTGGTGTTGGAGATGGGCATCCCCGAAGAACAGCGATCGATTTATCTGGGCGCCGGCGCGTACGAGGTGTTGGACAAGATAAGGGAGCCTAAAACGTTGGTGGAGACCGTCCAGGCCATGGTTGCGCAGGAGGCCGCACAGTCCACGCACAAATCGGCGCCCGCGCTTTCCAATCGAGAAAGCCAGGTCCTCCAGCATATTTCACGTGGGCTGACCCACGGGCAGGTGGCACGTCGACTGGGAATCAGTCAGCACACTGTGGACACTTATGTCAAGCGGGCCCGCTTGAAACTCAGCCTGGGCAACAAGGCAGAGCTCACGCGCGCCGCCTTGTTTCAGGATTTCGATAACTGACCGATGTCTGAGCTTGACCTTCAAGTGCGCCACATGCGCGGATGGTGAGGTTGTTGTGCAGGTAACCTTGCTGGATGCGTTGCTGGGCAGGAGATGAAGGTCTGGCCCTTCGGCGTCGCCCTGCGGGGAGAGACAGACGTCAAACCGCCTCAAGCTGCGTTGGCTAAAGACTGCCGGGTGAGCGTTGAGGAAAAGGAAAAGGCGCACGTGATGCGTGAGGTGCGGACCGGAAAGGCGAGCGCGAGCGAACCGTCCGAGGACGCGTCGAAACAAGTAGATGACATCCAAACCGGGGTGGTTGCAAAGGCCCGGGATGAGCCTGGCGGGTGCCCGCCTATTGGCCAGGTGGTGTCCGGCGTAGAGGCGGCGCGAGTCCGGTGCGGCTTCTGCATGGAACCTGGGAAGGCGGATGCCGACACCGTTGTTCTGGGCCGTGCGCGGCCTGGGCGGCGTGAGATAGCGCGCCGAGCGGCAGAATCCGTGAGGCGCTGAGTACCGTCGCGGCGTCCGTCGGCGGACCGGCTCGTAGTAGCGGTGAAGCCCTGGTAATCGGGGTGGAGCGAAGGGGCCGGCTCATGTATCCATTCAGAGGGCGTTACGCGAGGCGAAGTCCATGATGTCACAGTGTGATCGGATGGATTTGTAGCGTTACCGCCCGTCGGCGGGCTGCCCTGTGCTGGGATAGCCGGGTGAACGAGCGCAAGCCGTACCC
>NZ_JAAAHR010000035.1:0-60377 GCF_009908215.1 Nonomuraea sp. K271
GGTGAGGGGATGACCAGGGGCGGCGGGAACCCGGGTGACTCCGTGACGCCGAGGGGGCGCATGGTCGTGGCGTCGACGATGGGCACCACGGTGACGGGAAGGTTCTTCGGCTCGCCCTGCCAGGGCAGTCTGATGCCGGGCGGCTCGCCCGTCGGGGGGAAGGCCGCCGTCGCGACGCCCGACAGGCCGCCGTTGTCCCTGCCGATCTGCTGGAAGATCACCGCTATCGCCACCACGGCCGCGACCGCCGCCAGCGCACCCGCCAGCGCCTGAGGCCACCTTCCAGCGCCCTTGTCCGCGGGAACGGGAAACCCGGCGGCTCCAAGGCCGCTGGTCCGCCTGGCGACATAGCGCCGGTAGGGCAGCAACTCCGGGTCGCCGAAGCAGCTCAGAACCCTGACCCGCAGCGGCTGCGGCAGCGCCACGGCCGGCAGCAGCGCATAGACCTTGGGCGCCGACACCTCGCGGTCGCGGTGGGGCGCGCAGGTCTCGCAGCGCGACAGGTGCCTGACCAGGTGCTCGCGCATGTCCTGGGTCAGCTCGCCGGAGAAGCCGGCGAGGATGCGGGCGCGCGTGGGGCAGTCGTACGGGCCCTTCCTGGCGAGGATCTCGGCCGTGATCGCGCCGCCGAGTCGTTCACGGGCCTCCTCCATGACCTGCTCCACCTGGCGCGGCGGGAGCGCGAGGACCTGGGCGAGCTCGGTGGTGGGCAGCTCGTGCCGGTAGGCCAGCTCCAGCGCCTCGCGGTCGGTCACGGGCAGGCCGTGGACTGCGTTCCACGCCATGACCCGCAGGTCGGCATCGGCCGGGTCGTCCAGCGGCGGTGCCTCGGCGAGCGCCTGCGCGGGGCCGGGCGGCGCGCAGGCCCTGCGCCGGAGGCATTCGGCGCGGGCCAGCGCGTACAGCCAGGTGCGCAGCCGCTCCGGCTCGGCCAGCGCGTCGGCGTGCGCCTCGGCCGCGATCAGCGTGTCCCGGAGCGCCACCTGCGCACTGTCGGCACTCATGAGGAGGGACCAGCAGTAGCGGTAGATGCTCTCCGCGTGTGCGTCGTAGAGAGCGGCCACGGCGTCGGTGTCGCGGGCACGAAGGGCTTCCACCAGAACGCGGTCATCCATGTGACCGAAGGTAATGGATCGGTAACTAGTAGTTCCACCATTTCCGCGCCGGTGGCATGGCTTGTCGGGCGGCATGTTCCGGTTCCTCATGAATATTCGCGATAGCCCCCTGCGACTAGATTTATCGAGCTTTGAGGTAGAAAATCATTGCTTATACTTGCTGACGATCTCGGTGCTCCGGTCCACCGCGAACGGCTCGGTCGTCGGCTTGACCGTGTGCACCGGCAGAGCGCCCCCGAGCGCCAGATCCTCGTAAGGGCGGCCGGTCGATCCCCAGGTCCGCGCGGTAATCTCGGTCTTGGCCACCTTGGCGCGCGGGGGCACCCCCGACACGGTGAGGATGAAGCGCGGGGGGCGGCCCGCCTTCACGTCGTCCACGAACGTGCTGCCACCGGCCAGGAGTTTGCCCGTTTTGTCGCGCAGGAGAGCATTGACGACAAGACTGCTCGCCGCCGTACGATAGGGATTATCCACATATCCGGTAATAAGGTATGAGCCGTCTTTCTGGCGCAGAGTCTGGGTCCGGGTGATAGGAAACTCACGGAACGCCGACGGGATCCGCCCCGCCAGCCGCCACTGCGCCGGACGGTATTGGATCGTCACCTTGGCCGGCTTCTGGGTGGCGGTGGCCTGGCCGGTGAAGGCCAGCGACCCGCCCGGCGGCACGGCGTCGAGCGGCTGGTCCATCCTGACCACCTCGGCGCCCTTGGTGTCCTGTCCGACGATCGTGGCCACCACGTGCTCGCCGAAGTGCCACGGGTTGGCGTTGCTGAGCACGCCGGCCCAGTTGACGGCGTACCCGTCGGCGGACTTGACGATATTGGAGACCTGCTCCTTGAGCGCGAGCGGCTTGAGCTCTTGGACGGGTTGTTCCTCACTCGCGCACCCGGTGAGGCAGATCGCCCCGAGTGCGAGGAGGCTGACGGTTCGGCTACGCGGGATCACTTTGCCGTGATAACCCGTGCATGGGCACGGATGGCAGGAGACACGCGCCTGCCGTACCAAGTCTTTAACGCGGACGTACGACCCTGGCTTCGTCCCAGACCGGCTCGGGCGACTCGTAGACCGTGCCGTCGGAGCCGAAGACCAGGAAACGGTCGAAGTCGGTGGCGAACCAGCGGTCGTGGGTGACCGCCAGCACCGTGCCGTCGAACGCGTCCAGCCCCGCCTGCAGCGCCTCGGCGCTGGCCAGGTCGAGGTTGTCGGTCGGCTCGTCGAGCAGCAGCAGCGTGGCGCCCGACAACTCCAGCAGCAGGACCTGCAGGCGTGCCTGCTGCCCGCCCGACAACGACTCGAAGCGCTGCTCGGCAGCCCTGCCCGCCAGCTCGTAACGGGCCAGCGTCTTCATCGCCTCGTTCTTCAGCCGGGCGTGCTCGGTCATGACGATCTCGACAGGCGTGCGGCCGAGCAGCTCGGGACGGGCGTGCGTCTGGGCGAAGTGCCCCGGCACGACGCGGGCGCCCAGTCGGGCCACGCCCTCGTGGCGGACCTGCTCGCCCGCCAGCAGGCGCAGGAAGTGGGACTTGCCCGAGCCGTTGGAGCCGAGCACCGCGACGCGCTCGCCGTACCAGACCTCCAGGTCGAACGGGCTCATCAGCCCGCTGAGCTCCAGACCTTCGCAGATGACCGCGCGCTTGCCCGTGCGGCCGCCGCGCAGCCGCATCGTGATGTTCTGCTCGGCAGGCGCCACCTCCGGCGGCCCCGCCTCCTCGAACTTGCGCAGCCGCGTCTGGGCGGCGTGGTAGGCGGGGGCCATGCCGTCGTTGTAGCGGGCTTTGTTCTTCAGCATGTTGACCAGGGCCCTGAGCTTGGCGTGCTCTTCGTCCCAGCGCCTGCGCAGCTCGTCGAGCCGCTCGTTGCGCGCCCTGCGCGCCTCGGCGTAGGTGGCGAACCCGCCGCCGTGGATCCAGATGCCGCCGGACTCCACGGTGATGATGCGGTCGGCCGCGTTGGCCAGCAGCTGGCGGTCGTGGCTGACCAGCAGCACCGTCTTCGGCGTCTCCCTGAGCTGCTGCTCCAGCCACTCCTTGCCGGGCACGTCGAGGTAGTTGTCGGGCTCGTCGAGCAGCAGGGTCTGGTCGGGGCCGCGCAGCAGCGCCTCCAGGACCAGGCGCTTCTGCTCGCCGCCCGACAGGGTGGCCACGTCGCGATATTTCACCTGTTCATACGGAATGCCGAGCGCGGCGACCGTACAGGTGTCCCAGAGCACCTCGATCTCGTAGCCGCCGGCGTCGGTGTAGTCGCTGATGGCCTGCGCGTAACGCATCTGCGTCTTCTCGTCGTCGCGCTCCATCATCGCCAGCTCGGCCTCGTCGAGCCGCTCGGCCGCCTGCCGCACGGCGGGCGGTGCGACACCCAGCAGCAGGGCACGCACGTCGCTGCCGTCGCGCACGCTGCCGATGAACTGACGCATCACGCCCAGCCCGCCCGAGCCCGCCACGCTGCCCTCGACCGGCTGAAGGTCGCCGGCGATCAGCCGCATGAGCGTGGTCTTGCCCGCCCCGTTGGGCCCGACCAGCGCCGCCTTCACGCCTTCGCCGATCCGGAAGGACACGTCGTTGAGCAGGGGCCGCCCGTCGGGCAGCACGTATGTCAGATGTCCTACTTCGACGTGGCCCATGCTGCGCAGGCTACCCGGCCCGTTCGTGACGGAGCATCACCTTTTCCGGCCGCTCAGATCAGCTCGGTCTTGTAGAAGATGCTGGCCCTGCGCGCCTTCGGTACGCCCGAGGCGAGTCCCAGGCACAGGCGGGGACCGCCGGAGGTGAGCTGGATGGCCATGCCCTCCGGCTCACGGAAGTCGAGCGACCTGCCCGCCTCGGTGCGCGCCCGCTGGACGCGGTCTCCCGTGCGAAGGTCGAGGCACGTGATGAACGAGTTGCCGGGCGGCGGGTTGTCGTCACTGTAGGCGTTGCCGGTCAGGATGTACACGTAGTCGCCGTAGGGGGCGTACCCCTGGAAGGTGCCCAGACCCGACATCTGCGGCACGTCGTGGATCGGGTCGGCCGAGCCCGACTTGAGCGCGGCCAGCGAGAACACAGCGAAGCGGAAAGAGCTGCCGTCGTGGTAGCGCATGACCAGCCGGCCGGTCGAGGGGTCCGTCGCGCAGGTGGTGTTCACCGCTCCTGAGATCGGG
Source organism: Nonomuraea sp. K271 (assembly GCF_009908215.1). NCBI lineage: Bacteria > Bacillati > Actinomycetota > Actinomycetes > Streptosporangiales > Streptosporangiaceae > Nonomuraea > Nonomuraea sp. K271. The sequence goes on from NZ_JAAAHR010000035.1 coordinate 4,252, forward strand.
CTGAACTTGGTGAGCGCCGACGACGACCTCGTCAGCGTCTGCCCGTTGACGAACTTGAAGCGGGCCAGCCTGCTTCCCCTGGCGGAGTCGCCGTCGCTCACGGCGTCGGTCTCGGTCCACAGGTACGCCGAACTCCCCGACGGCTCGACCCCGATCTGCACGCCGTGGCCGAAGCCCATGAGGTACATGTGGCCGAGAACCGAGCCGCTCAGGCTCAGCTTGGTGAGGCACAGGTCACCCGCAGCGTTGGACCCGCCGCCGTTCTTCACCTGGACGGTGTAGATGTGACCGTTGTCGTTGTCGAAGGAGAACGACTGCAGCACGGTCTCGTCGCGCAGCGCCTTCTTCCAGATGAGCAGGCTGGAGGGGGCGGTCAGCTGGAAGCGGCCCCCGGCCCAGGCGGCCGCGGCGGCTGAGGCGGTTGTCGCGCCCGCCACGGCCGTGACGGCGGCGCCCGCCCCGATTCTGAGCAAACCCCGACGGGTGACCGGCATGTGCGAGGACATCATCACCATCCGTTCTGCTGTGATCAGCACGCGGGCGTCACTGTAGTGGTGGCAGCCTCAGATTTCGGATGGAATGCGGAGACTCTAGACAGTAAGTGATCTAATGACTAGAACTGTAGGGAGCCTCCTCCCCCAAGGACCAGTGATGACGCGATTCCGCTCCGCCCTCGCACCCCTCGCCATCGCGTTGACCGGCCTGACGGCCGTGCCGCAGCCGGTCTGGGCCGCGCCTCCCCGGCCGGCGCACTCGGCGACGCCACAGGAGCGGCAGGCCACCGCCGCCTCCGAGTGCGCGCCGACCGTCGCCGGCGCCTCCACGAACGCCCGCCTGACCAGGTTGTTCACCGCCTACGGCAACGACAACAGCCGTCTCGACGACTGGACGGGCGCCGACGGCACCTACTCGCTCAAGCTGCCCGGCGGGAAGGACCTGTGGATCTTCTCCGACACCTTCCTCGGCCAGGTCAACCCGGACGGCTCGCGGCCGCCCGTGGTCGAGGAGGGCGGCACGACCGTCTTCCTCAACAACACGTTCGCCGTCGAGCGCGACGGCAGGCTGTCCACGATCCACGACGGCACCCCGGAGAAGCCGACCGCCGTGATGCCGCCGCGCGACGAGGAGCACTGGTTCTGGGCCGGTGACGCGACGCTGGCCGGCGGGATCGTGGAGGTCACCTACCAGGAGTACGAGCGGTTCGGCGAGGGCGCGTGGGACTGGCGCTGGCACCGCAACGTGGTGGCCAGGTTCGCCCCCGGGCGGCTCGACGAGCCGATCAGCGTGCACGACCTGCCCTCGGGACACGGCGTCTCGTGGGCCTCGGCGACGCTCAAGGACGGCGGGTACACCTACGTCTACGGCGTCGAGGACCTCGGGTCGCCGAAGTACATGCACGTCGCCAGGGTCAAGGGGCAGAGCCTGCTGGGCCGCTGGGAGTATCTCAAGGCCGACGGCACCTGGTCGCCCGACGAGGCCGACTCGGCGCGGGTGATGAGCGGGGTGGCGAATGAGTACAGCGTCAGCAAGGTCGGATCCGGATATGTCCTGATCACTCATGACACCACCGAGGAGCTCAGCCCCACCATCGTCGCCTACTCCTCCTGCTCCCCGTCCGGCCCGTTCACCGGCAAGCAGCACGTCTACACGACCCCCGAGACCAAGGGCGACGTCTTCACCTACAACGCCCACGCCCATCCCGACGTCAAGGGCAACGGGCTCGTGATCTCGTACAACGTCAACAGCTTCGTGAACACCGACCACTACCGTGACGTGACGATCTACCGGCCCCGGTTCCTGGATGTGACCTTCGAGTGAGACGTAACTGGGCGGCCCGCCTGCGGCACATCACGATCGACGGGCTGCGGGCGGTCGTGCTGGAGAACGAACGGCTGCGCGTGACCGTCGTGCCCGACAAGGGCGGCGACGTGGTGGAGTTCCTGCACAAAGCCACCGACACCGACCTCGTCTGGCTCTCCCCGCAGGGGCTTCGCAACCCGCGCGACCACCTCCAGGGCGCGGCCGACGACGTCGCCCAGTTCGTCGACCACTACGAGGGCGGCTGGCAGGAGGTCTTCCCCAACGGCGGCGCTCCGAGCGAATACCGGGGCGCGCGGCTGGCGCAGCACGGCGAGGTCTCGGGGCTCCCGTGGGAGTGCGAGGTCGTGGCCGACTCCGAGACCGAGGTCGCCGTACGCCTGCGCGTCCGCACGCGGCGGCTGCCGTACCTGGTGGAGAAGGTCTTCCGGCTACGCTCGGGCACGGCGGCGGCGAGACGGACCTGAGCGTGGTGCCGGAACGGGGTACGCCCAGCGACATCGTGTACCTGACCGGCTTCCACGAGGGTTGGTACGAGATTTCTGGGGACATCGGTATGCGGGTGGAATGGGACGCCACGGTCCTGCCGTACCTGTGGATGTGGCAGGAGCTCGGGGCGTCCACCGATCACCCCTGGTGGGGGCGGGCCTACACGGTCGGCCTTGAGCCCTTCTCCAGCATGCCCACCGACGGCCTGGCCGCCGCCGTGGCCAACGGCACGGCCCTCACCCTTGATCCTCACGAGACGAAAGAACTGCGGTTGCGCGCGGAGGTGCTGGCATGAGCGAGTTCGGCGGGAAGGTCGCGCTGGTCACGGGCGGCTCGATGGGCATCGGGCGGGCGGTGGTCGACCGGCTGGCCGACGGCGGCGCGTCCGTGGTCTTCTGCGGCGCCGACAAGGACGCCGAGCTCGACAGCGAGCACGTCGTCGGCAGGATCGCCGACGTGCGCAGCGCCGGCGCCATGCGCGATCTCGTGGACCTGGCCGTGGCCAGGTTCGGCGGGCTCGACATCGTGGTGACGTGCGCGGGCGTGCAGCGTTACGGCACGGTCGAGGACACCCCTGAAGAGGTCTGGGACGAGGTGCTCGACATCAACCTCAAAGGCGTCTATCTCACGTGCAAAGCCGCCGTCCCGAGGCTGCGGGCCCGCGGCGGCGGCTCGATCGTGGTCATGTCGTCGGTCCAGGCGTTCTCCTCGCAGGCCCAGGTGGCCGCCTACACCGCGAGCAAGGCCGCGCTGAACGGCCTGACCAGGGCCATGGCGCTCGACCACGCGGCCGACGGGATCAGGGTGAACGTGGTCTGCCCCGGCTCGGTGGACACGCCGATGTTGCGCTGGGCGGCCGACCTGTGGCGCGGCAAGCTGTCGCAGGAGGAACAGGTCGCGCAGTGGGGGACGTCTCACCCGCTGGGCCGCGTGGGCAGGCCCGAGGAGGTGGCCGAGCTGGTGGCGTTCCTCGCGGGCCCGCGCGCGTCGTTCATCACCGGGGCCGAGCACCGCGTGGACGGCGGGCTGCTCGCCCAGAACCCGGCGGCGCTGCCCGAGTAGGTAGAGGGGAGGCCACGGGTTCCTCCACCGGCGCACCAGAGCCGGCAACAGTTCCGTCAACGCGACGAAAGCCCATGTCACAGGCCTGATACGAGTGAGTCGGCGAGCCAGGGCACGCGACCTTGCACGGGCGCGCAGCCCTTGTGGATCGGCGAGTCACAACGACTCGTGTTCGATTCGGCACGCTAAGTTACCGAGGTCGAAAACGACTCACCGATCGAGGAGAGACCTGTGAGGCTATCCAGGAAGGCCGCCGGCATCGTCGCCGTGGCCGCGATGTTCACCGTGGTCGCCCCCGCGGCTGCCGCGGTGGCGAGCCCCCGCTCGACCTGCTACGGCGGTCGTGTCTGCCTGTACGCGGGCTTCGACTACAACCGTGGCCAGATCGACCACTGGCGTGACTTCGTCAAGGACGACTCCAACCTTGCCGACAACAACTGGCTGAACTGGGACTTCAGCAACACCTGGCACAGCATGGACAACGAGACCAGCTCGGTCAGGAACCGGGTCGGCTGCAGCGCCACCCTCTGGCAGCACCCCGGCTACACCGGCGCGCACAGCACGTTCACGCACAACTCGAACGACGGCTACCTGTCGAACAACGCCATCGGCAACAATCGCACCAGCGCGATCGACATCTGGTGCCGCTGAGAATTGACGGGAGTGCCGGTTTCCGGGCTTGGCCGCCGGAAACCGGTCGCCGGGGACTCCTCGCGAGCGCGCTGCTGCTGGTGGCGTCAGCCGCGGCCTGCGCCGCCGACGAGCCAGCCGCGCCCGCGTCGCCCGACCAGGACAGCACCGCGATGACGCAGCTGGTGCTGCCGTTCGACGCCTACAAGACCACTCCCGAGCAGCGGGCCGTTCTGGGCAATGCCCACAACCATCTCGTCGTCCAGTGCATGCGCGAGCGGGGCAGCACCGTCACCCCACCCGCCGAGGACGCCGCCGAGATCGCCGCGGTCGATCCCGGCAACTCCCGCCGTTACGGTGTCACGGACATCGAGGCGGCCAAGCAGTACGGCTACCACCTGGCCAGGCCGCCCTCTCCCGACACGACCGGCGCGTGGGCCGCCAAGCTGCCCAAGCCGGTCCGCCACCGCCTGTACGGCACGGCCGCCGACCGCGGCTGCCTCGACCGGGCGACGCAGGCCCTGGACAAGGGGGCGCGCAAGGCGGACTGGCCGTGGTTCTCGCTGCAGGACTCGCTCACGCTGGAGCAGGCCGCCAAGGATCCCATGGTGAAGGAGGCGGTCAGACGCTGGCAGTCGTGCATGCGCCAGGCCGGCCACTCCTACCCGTCGCCCGAGGCGGCCATCGCCGACGGTCGCTGGAACCTGGACGAGCCGGCGGTCACCGAGGAGGAGAAGCGGACGGCGACCGCCGACACCAGGTGCAAGTGGTCGTCGGGGCTCGTCCTGGCCTGGTACGGAGCCGACGCCGAGCTCCAGCAGGCCGTGATCGCCGACAATCCCCAGCGGTTCGCCGCCCTCCGCTCCAACCTCAAGCAGCGGCTGAAACGGGCTTCAGGCCTGCTCGCCCAGCACGAAAGCGGCGAGGTCGGCTGACTGGCGCAGCCTGCTGGGCTCGTGGACGTACATCATGTGGCCGGCCTCGTAGTACTTGAACTCGACGTTGGCGGCCAGTTCCGCGGGCACCGGCAGGTGGGCGACGGCGTGCTCGGCGGCGTAGTAGGGGGTCGCGCCGTCGTGGTAGCCGCAGGCCACGTGCACCCGAAGGTGCGGGTTGGCGCGCATGGCGGCGGCCAGCTTGTCGGTGACGGCGACGTGCGCGCCCTCGAACTCCTTGTACGACCACGGCCGCACGCGCGAGGTCAGCACCTCGTACGGCAGGTCGTTGGCGTAGCCGAGTTCCGCCCGCAGGTAGTGGTTGAGCGCGGCGCTGTACGGCCCCATGATCGCGTTCATGCTGGGGTCGGCGAAGAAGTGTTCCCGCCCCGCGTCGGGGTCCCAGCCGGTGAAGCGCCCGTCGAGGCGGCCGACGACCTGGCGGCGCGGGCGCAGCAGTTCGGTGAAGAACCGGATGTGCTCGATCCGCAGGTCCACCCGGTCGACGTAGTCCTCGGTGAGTCCCGTCAGCGCGGCGATCCTGGCCACAGCCGAGGCGCGCTCGTCAGGGGCGAGCCGGCTGCCGCGGGCCAGCGCCCAAGGGTAGTCGCGCTCGGCGAACTCCTCGGCCTCGCGCAGCACGTCGGCCAGCGGCCGGTCGCCGTGCAGGCCGTGGTAGTGGGCGATGGCCGCGTACGTCGGCAGGTAGAGGACGTGGGCCAGGTCGTTGCCCTGGTTGAACTCGCCGGTGATGAAGTCGAGCACCGAGGAGATCAGCATCACGCCGTTGATGTACATGCCGTAGCGCGACTGCAGGTGCTCGGCCAGCCCGGCAGCCCTGACCGTGCCGTACGACTCGCCCGCGAGGAACTTCGGCGACATCCACCGGTCGTTCCTCGTGGTCCACAACCTGATGAGCTCGCCGACCGACTCCAGGTCTCCGGTGAACCCGTGGTACGGCTCCGGCTTCTCCCCCTCGGCCGCCCGCGAGTAGCCGGTGGAGACCGGGTCGATGAAGACCAGGTCGCTCACCGTCAGCAAGCTCTCCTCGTTGTCGGCCAGGCCGTACGGGGGAGGCAGGAGCGCTCCCGCGTCCCCCATGACGACCCGGCGCGGCCCGAGCACGCCGAGGTGCAGCCACACGCTCGACGAGCCGGGCCCGCCGTTGAAGGCGAACGTCACCGGCCGGCTCAGCGGGTCGGCGCCGTCGAGCGTGTACGCGGTGACGAACATCTCGGCCTTCGGGCGCAGGCCGTCGAAGGCGCCGTCGGTGAAGACCTCCTCGCGCAGCACCATCGTGCCGGCGGTGGCGGTGTAGCGCTCCCCTGACGGCAGGGCGTGGCAGGTGGTGACCAGGTTGTCGGCGGGCGGAGCGGGCCGCGAGGGTTCAGACATAAGGCACCATTATGGCGTTACCTCGACAGACACGGAGGGGTCGGCGAACCGTGCGTTCGGCACGGTCGCGTACCAGCCGGGCCGGCCGGGGTCGCGGTCGTACGGGTAGCCGCCCATCTCGCGGTAGAGCTCGGCGTACTGCGCCACCCGGTCCCTGTCGAGCCGCACGCCCAGCCCCGGGCCGTCCGGCACGGCGATGGCGCCCTCCGAGTACGCCATCTTGCCGCCCTCGATCACGTCGTCGCGCAGCTGGTGGTAGTGCGCGTCGGCGGAGTAGGTGAGGTTCGGCAGCACGGCGCCGAGGTGCAACATGGTCGCGAGCTGGATGCCGAGCTCGCCCGACGAGTGCACGGCCACGCCGACCTGGAACGTCTCGCAGACGCCGGCCGCCTTCACGCACGGCCGGATGCCGCCCCAGAAGGTCGTGTCGAGCAGCACCACGTCGGCGGCCCTGCGCAGCACGTTGGAGGCGAGCTGCTCGAAGTTGACCACGACCGTGTTGGTCGCGAGCGGCACCCTGACCTGCTCGCGCACGGCTCTGAGCCCTTCCAGCCCCCAGACCGGGTCCTCCAGGTAGTCGTTGTTCAGCCCTTCGATGGCCCGGCCGAAACGCAGGCCCTCCGCCACCGACAACACGGCGTTCGGGTCGTACCTGAGCCGGTCGCCGGGGAACGCCTCGGCCAGCGCCCGGTAACACTCCAGCTCGTGGTCCGGCGGGAACACGCCGCCCTTGAGCTTGTGCACGGTGAACCCGTGCGCCGCCTTGAGCTGCGCGGTGTGCTCGACGAGCTGGCCGGGCGTGCGGATCTCGGCGTGGCCTTCGGCGGCGTACCGGAAGAACAGGTAGGAGGCGAACGGGACGGCGTCGCGCACGCGCCCGCCCAGCAGGTCGCTGGCGGGCACGCCGAGGTGCTGCCCGATGAGGTCGACGCAGGCGAACTCGATGGCGGCCAGCAGCTGGGTGCGGTTGTTGTAGAGCGAGGCCGTCGGGTTGGCGATCTTGAAACGCAGCGCCTCAAGCTGGAAAGGATCATGATCTTCGAGGTACGGCATGAGCGCGCGGAAGGCCGCCTCCGCGCTCTCGCCGCCGCCGCCCATCTCCCCCAGGCCGATCAGCCCGTTGTCGGCCTCCACCTCGACGATCGTGCGGACGAACCGCCCCCAGTGCGCGCCGTTGCTGTGCCGCAGCGGCGCCTCCAGCGGGACCGCGACCGTCGTGGCCCTGATGTCAACGATCTTCACGCGCACGTCCCCCTGACGACGGCCACCCCGCACGCGGGCAGCCGTACCTTGACCGATTCGTCGACCACGTCCAGCCCGCGGGCCGAGCTCAGGCCCGGCAGCGTGACAGTGGCCTCCACCGGCTCGGCGGCCAGCGACTGCAGCCGCACCACGCGCTCGTCACCCGACCGGCCGAGCGACGTGACGAGCACGTCGGGGTGGTCGACGGAGACGTACGTCCGGCCGGCGGCCGGGCCGTCGCCGATGAGCGCGCCGACGAACGGCTCGGTGAGTCCCGAGGCCACCGCCGCCCCGAGCCGTCTGTCCCCTGTTCCGGCCTCGCTGGTGACCGCGTAGCGGAACGTCGTCTCGCCCTGCTGCTGGGCGGGGAAGTTCGTGTCCCAGATGTTGTTGAGCGCCCACGAGTAGACCGTGCCGTCCTCCTGGTCGAGGGTCGGCGGGAACGGCGCGTACGGCATGTGGATGGTGCCGAGCTGCACCAGCGGCGCTTCGAGCGTGGCCCAGGCGATGGTCAGCTCCGAGTCCTCGAACGCTATCCAGTGCCGGATCGGCAGCATGTATTCGGCCGAACCCGGCACCCGCGGCACGTCGGGGCCGCCCACGCCGCCGGTCAGCTCCCAGGCCGTGGCCTGGCCCGCGGCGAACGGGAAGGCCAGGAACACCGCCTCCTTGGAGGAGGTGCCCTGCTTGGCGAGCTGGTAGGTCAGGTCGACCCTGGGCACGCCGTTGTGCACCTCGATCGTGGTGCGCAGCCAGTCGACGCCCTTGGCCTGCAGCTCCACGACGAGCTTCTCGCCCACGGCGGTGCGCTGGACCTTGGTGATGACGGCGTTCCTGCCGATGGCGCGATCGCCGAGCAGGGTGCGGTCATGCGCCCCCACGTGTCCGGACATGTGGTTGAAATGCGGGGCGGTGGCGTACTGGTCGTAGACGTACTGGCCGAAGCCCGCCGCGGCCTCGCCGTTGACCAGCTCGCGGCCCGCCCTCTTGTCGAAGATCGATCTGACGTAGCCCTCGCGCACGTCGTACGCGACCCGGTAGAACTCGTTCTCGATGACCCCGTCCGGGCCCAGCTCGACCGGCTCGGGGGCCTGGGTCTGGCCGGGCACGACGTCGAGGCGCGCGTAGCCGTAGCCCGGGATGTCCTCGACGACCGCGTGCACGTGCCGTCCGATCGGCCTGGTCGGCCAGTCCACCGGGTCGACCAGCTCCTCGTGGTGCGGGAGCGTGCGCCCGGTCCGGGCGTCCACCAGCGCGATCGGCACGTCCACGCCCACCACGTCCCTGGGCAGGAACGCGCGTACGACGTCGGTGCGCGCCCGCGTGCCGGGGTTGAAGACGGCGAACGCGGCCAGTGCCCCGCCCGTGCCCTCCTCGCCGCCGGCCCTCGTCAGCGCGGCGGCGAACCTGCGGGTCGCCGCGTGCAGCAGGTCGGACGCGTCGTCCTGGGCCTGGTAGGCGCCCGACGACTTGCGTGTCCACTGCAGGCCGCCCGAGTCGCCCGCCTCCTCGGCGTCCTCCCACGGGTTGGCCGCGCCCCAGGTGTGCTCGTTGAACAGCGCGACCTTGTCGTAGGCGGCGTCGATCTCCTCGGTGGCGTCCTCGCCGGCCAGCGTGTGCAGCGTCTCGGCCGCCCGCAGCGCCGACTGCGCCCTGCGCACGTAGCCGAGCGGGCGCGCGCCCGAGCCGAGCCCGTCGGCCCACCAGTCGGTCCAGTCGCCCTCGTGCACGGCCAGCCGGTCGAGGTAACGCTCCTCGACGTGCTCGAAGAAGTCCTTGTTGGCGGCCGAGCGCAGGCGCGGGTAGGCCCACTGCTCGTTCCACCTGCGGGCGATCGACGCCGGCACGATCGACGGGCCCGCGTTGTCGGCGTGCGCGCCCTGCACCCGCAGGTGCAGCACGTCCAGCTCGTACGGCTCCTTGGGCGCCTCGGGCCCCTGCCAGCCGAAGGTGCCCGGCCCGTACGGGTAACCGCGCGTGGCCAGCGCCGACAGGTAGCGCGGCAGCAGGTCGTCGGCCAACTCGAAGGAGTCGGTCAGCCCGACCGTGTTGCCCTCCATGTACGCCATGCCGTGCGGCGTGTCCGTGAACCACACGACGACCTCGTTGCCGCTCGGCGCCCGCCATCGGAACGGCCTGGTCAGCTTGTCACCGCCGTGCAGGTAGGGCACCGAACGCCCGGCCCAGTTGTGGGCCGCCGCCAGGTAGCGCACGCCGTGCGCGCTGAGCGCGTCGACCAGGCCGACGACCGCGCCCGGCACGTCGGTGTGCATCGCGGACGTGGTGGCGAAGCCGTACCGGTCCTTGAGCTGGGAGGTGAAGCGGAGCTGCCGGTGCAGTTCCTCGGTCGAGCAGGCCTCGGTGTGCAGCTGGAACGGCAGCGCCGTCACCTCAATGACGCCCTCGCGGGCCCGCGCGGCGAACTGCTCGACCAGTTCCGGCGGCCGCGCGTCAAGCCACTTCAGCGCCGGCATCGACGACTCGACGCTCCACCGGAACTTGGCGTCGTCCGGCCAGGACGAGGTCTCCTCGGCCAGGCGAAGCGCCGCGTCCAGGTAGTCGAGGTGGTGGCGGAGCACCGTGCCCTGCGGGTCGGTGTAGCCGATGTCGAGGTGGGAGTGGTGCACGACGAACACGCTCCACTTGCGCTGCGGCGTCACCGTGACCTGGGCCGAGCCGACCACGCCCGCGTCGTCGCGGCACTCCAGCGTCAGCTCGCGGGGCGCGTCCACCTCCGGCACCAGCAGCGTCACGTCGCCGCCCGACGCGCTGTCGAGCTCGTTCTCCGCGTCCGCCAGGGTGTGGGTCAGCGGCCGGGTGCTGGACACCCTGACCGCCTGGCGGCCGTCGTGGGTGAACAGCGGCAACACCGAGATCCGCACCTCCAGCCCGCGCACGCTGATCACCGGTGTCGAGGTGTCGTCGCGCAGCGCCTGCCTGATCCCGTCGTAGTCGGGACTGCCCAGACTCTGCTGGAGCAACCGGCTCGTCATCAAACACTCCCTAGAGACAGGCCCCTGGCGAAGAGGCGCTGGGTGGCGAGGAACAACACGACCGTCGGCAGCGAGACCACGAGGCCCGCCGCCAGGCCGACGGGCACCGGGGTTCCGGCGTACACGTCGGTCATGAGGCCGGCGATGGCGGTCATCACGGGCCGCACCTCCTCGGTCTGCGTCAGCGTCAGGCCGAAGATGAGGTCGTTCCAGATGAAGGTGAACTCGAGGATGAACACGGCGGTCAGCGCGCTGGCCGAGATCGGCAGGTAGATGCGCCAGAAGATCCGCCACGTGGACGCGCCGTCCATCCGGGCGGCCTCGAAGATCGAGAACGCCACGCCGGAGTAGAAGTTGCGCAGCACGAACGCGGCCAGCGGCACGTTGATCGCCGTGTAGATGAGGATCATGCCGAGCCTGGAGTCGTACAGGCCGGCGTCGCTGTAGCCGACGAAAAGCGGCACGAGCAACATCTGCGAGGGGAAGATCGTGCCGCCGAAGATCAGCAGGAACCACCAGAACCCGTGCTTCAGCCGCAGCACCACGATCGTGTAGCCGGCCAGCGCGCCCACGAGCACGCCGAGCAGCGGCGAGACGGCACTGTAGAGCGCGGTGCTGGCCAGGCTCTGGGTCAGGTCGGCGCTTTCCAGCGCCCGTCCGAAGTTCTCGAACAGCGCGAAGTCGCCGGACGGCACCCACGCGCTGCCCGGATCGTACGACCCGGCCGGGCGCGCGGCGTTGACCAGCAGCAGGTACGTCGGCCCGAGCCAGACCAGCCCGAGCAGGACGAGCACGGCACGCCTGATCATGTGGCGGTCACCTGCCTCTTGAGATAGAGGTACGACGCCAGCCCCGTGACCACCGTCAGCATGACGGCCACCGCGGAACCGTAGCCGTAGTCGCTGGCCACGAACGTCTCCTTGTACATCGTCACCGCGAGGGTCTCCGAGTTGCGGCCGGGCCCGCCCTGCGTCAGCACCCACACGATGTCGAACGTCTTCAGCCCGGCCACCAGCGCGAGCCCCACCACGACGGCCGTCAGCGGCCTCATCAGCGGCCAGATGACGTGCCGGAACAACCGCCACCCGGAGGCGCCGTCGAGCCGGGCGGCCTCGATGGGCTCCTTGGGGATCGACTGCAGGCCCACCACGAACAGCAGCGTGTTGACGCCGAGCTGCTGCCACGTCCAGACCAGCAGCATGGCGACGGTGTTGGCGGGCGCGTCCTGCAGGAACGCGGTGTCCACGCCGAGCATCAGGTTGGCGATCCCGCCGTGCGACAGGATCGGGCTCCACACCATCGCGAGCCCCGCGCCGCTCAGCGCGTACGGCAACATGAACGGCAGGCGGTACCACGCGCCGCCCTTCAGGTCGTACGACAGGACCGCCACCAGCAGCCCGAGCCCGACCGGCAGCACCATCGTGCCGACCACCCAGATGAGCGTGTTGCGGGTCGAGGTGAGCAGCGCCGGGTCGTCGAACAGCTCGGTGAAGTTGCGCAGCCCGATCCACGTCGGCGGCTCAAGGCCGTCGTAGCGGGTCAGGCTCAGGTAGGCCGTCCACAGGAACGGCGCGTAGAGCAGCCCCGCGACCAGGAGAGCGGCCGGCGCGACGTAACCGTGCCTGAAGCGGCCGAGCATGGGACCACGCGTGCTCCTGGCCGCGCTCACTACTGCGTGCTCCAGTACTCGTCGGCGGCCTGCTGGATGGTCTCCAGCACCTCCTTGTACGAGCCGGGCTGGGTGACGAACTTGCTGAACCCGTCGAGCGCGGCCGTCAGCACGGGCGGCGGCGTGGCCTCGAAGTAGCGGTTGACCAGGCGGTATTTTCCGCTGCCCGCGTCCTTGGTGACGGCGCCGAGCGCCTTGTCGTCGATCTCCACCTTCGGGTTGGCGCTCACGTCACCCCGGCTCGTCGCCCACTTCTCCTGGGCCTCCGCGGTCGTCCACCACTTGAGGTACTTCGTGCCGGCCTCGGGGTCGGCCACCTTCGTCAGCGAGCACAGCGGCCCGCTCTCGAAGATCATCGAGGTCTTGGGCAGCGCCGGGTTGAGGTTGGGGATGACGAAGAAGTCGTAGTCCTCGCCGGCCTTCAGGTTGCGCTGCGTCATGCTGGTGTTGAACCAGCTGCCGGACGACACCATCGCGGCCTTGCCGTTCTTCAGCACGTCGGCGGGGTCGGTCTTGTCGCCCGGGTTGATGAAGTAGCCGGCGTCGATCAGTTGCTTCCACTTCTCCATGACCCGCACCACGCCCGGGTCGGTGTACTTCGCCTTGCCGGTGGACAGGCGGTCGTACAGGTCGGGGTCGGTGCCGGCCAGGAGCTGCTCGAACCAGACGAACGAGAACAGCACGCTGGTGTGGTAGAAGGCCTTGACGCCGTTCTGCTTCAGCGTGTCGGCGGTCTTGACGAGGTCGTCCCAGGTCTCCGGGGGCTTCAGGTCGTACTTGTCGAAGATTCTTTTGTTGTAGAACATGCCCCAGTAGGCGACGTTCATCGGCACGCAGTACTGCTTGCCGCCGATCGTGTAGTAGGGCAGGAGGTCCTTCGACAGGTCGCCCGCCTTGATCGCCTCCTGCCAGATGGCCGAGGTGTCGGCCACCTGCTTCTGCTTGACGATCTGCTCCAGCATTCCCCCGGTCTGCCAGGTGAACAGGTCAGGTTTGACGTCGGTGCGGAACGACGCCTTGATGAACGCCTGGTACTGGGCCGAGTCGGTGTATCCCGTCGGCTTGATGCTCAGGCCGATGCTCTGCTTGGACGCAGCGCCCATCTCCTCGAAATACTTCGTCCACGCGCCCTTGTCGTTGTACAGCGTCAGCTCGGTCTTCTTCTCCTGCGGCGCGTCGGCGCCGTTGCCACCACAGGCGGCCAGGACGAGCGCCGCCACGCCGAGCGTGACCACACGTGACCGGAACATGGCCGGCCTCCTTGTTTCCATCGGGGGTTCAACCGGGGGGTTCAACCCGGGGGGTGCAACCTGTGCTCTATGACCGTCCTGACCTCGACCAGATGGGCCCGCATGCGATCCTCGGCCTCGGCCGGGGCGCGTGCCTCGATGGCCTCCAGGATCGCCAGGTGCTCCTCGTAGTCGCGACGCCGGTCGTCGAAGATCTGCAGGATCTCCCGCTGCTCCGGCCCGTGGACGAGGAGCAGCGAGTCGACGACCTCGTGGAGCACGCTGTTGCCCGCCATCCGCGCGGTGGCCCGGTGGAAGGACATGTTCGCCTCGTGCAGCTCGGCGTCCTCGCCGCGCAGGTGCTTGCCCGCCGTGTCGAGCACCCCCTTGAGCACGGCGAGCTCGTCGCCCTCCGCGCGCTGCGCGGCCATCGCGGCCAGCGGCGGCTCGATGACGATGCGCGCCCCCAGCAGCTCGACGAGCTGGGCGGCGTGCACCTCGCGCATGTTGGGGTTGGGCAGGACCAGCCGCTCGATGGCGGCGCCCACGTAGATGCCGGAGCCGTGCCGCAGCTCGATGGCGCCGGTGGCCTCCAGTCTGCGTAGCGCCTCGCGCAACGTCGGGGTGGTGACGGCGAAACGCTGGGAGAGCTCCCTGGTCGAGGGCAGCCTGTCGCCTGGCCGGTGCCCGCCCTTGCGGATGAGCTCCAGCATGCGCTCGGTGAGAGCGTCGGAAAGCGTGGGCCGCGTTACCTCGGACATATCAAGTGATCTAATCACTTATTACCATCGGCGTCTACGACGCCGGGCACATTTCCGGCGAAAAATGCCTGGTGAGGGGTCCGGCGCTCAGCCGCTGAGCAGGTCCCGCATCATGTCGATCTGCGCCGTGCGCGACGCGCGCACCTGGGCGGCCCACTTCTTGACGGCCGGGGCCGCCCCGCCCGACACCTCCGCGGCCGCCATCCGCACGGCGTCGCCCTGGTGCTCGATGAGCAGGTCGAGCAGGTCGCGCTCGAAGTCGGCCGACCGCCTGAGCGCCCGGATCTGCTCGACGCCGGTCTCCGGCATGCCGCCGTGGTGGTCGTGCGCGCCCGCGGCGGCGGTCAGCGGCTGGTCCCAGGAGTGCAGCCAGCGCAGCATCATCTCGACCTCGTCCTGCTGCGTGCTCTCGATGGCCGCGGTCAGCGTCCTGAGCTGAGGGGTGGTGGCGCGGGACGTACCCACCTTGGCGATCTCGATGCCCTGCCGGTGGTGCGACAGCATCATCTGGACGAACATCACGTCCTCGGCGTTGACCGGGACGTCCGGGTCCTCCTGCCCGCAGGCGACCGCCAGCAGGAGGACCAGGGCCGCCAAGACCTGCCTCACCGGCCGCTCCAATCCCTTAGGAAACCTTCCTAAAGGATTAGGGGCCGGTGCGCAAGGGAGGCCTGTACGGACCTCCGGATGAGGCGGAACTCGTCGTCACCTGAGGCGGGCGGCCGTCCAGCAGTCAAGGGCGCCGGGCTTTCCGCAGGTGCGCAGGGTGTCGAGGACCTTGGCGAGGTCCCCGGTCCTGGCGTGGTCGGGGTCGTTGGTCAACTGGTGCGGGTCGGCGACCGTGTCGTAGTACTCGGGCTTCGCCTCGCCCTCGTACTCGACGTACAGATCGCCCTCGGTGCGTACGGCGGCGTAGCTCGGCGGCTGGGAGTTGCCCGCCTGGAGGCTGTCGGCGTCGGGGTCCGGCGCGCCCGACGCCTGCAGGTCCGGCTTGACGTGCTCGATCAGCGCCGCGTCGCGCCAGTCCTTGACCTTGCGGCCCTGGATGAGCGGCAGCAGGCTGCGGCCGTCACGGCTGTCGCGCACCGACGGGTCGGCGCCCGCCAGGTCGAGGAAGGTCGCGAACAGGTCGACGTTCTGGGTGAGCGCGCCGGTCACGAGATCGCCGTGCCGTCCCGCCGCCGGCCGTCTGACCAGCAGCGGCACCCGTACGTCGTGGTCGTAGGCGGTGGACTTGCCGCGCACCAGGCGATGCTGACCGAGGTGGAAGCCGTTGTCGCTGGTGAAGACGACGTACGTGGTGCGCTTCTCCTCCTCCGTCAGCGTGGACAGGACCCGCTCCACCATGTCGTCGACCGACTGCACCATGCGGATCCGGTCGCGGAAGTCCTTGCGCAGTTCCTTGACGAGTTTCGGGGGGAGCTTGTCGCGGCGTACCCACGCCGGCTTGTCGGCGGTGTCCTCGTCGAAGGCGGGAAGTTCGGACACGTCGATGGTGGCGCAGTCGGTGCCGCCGCAGTCGCCGTTCGGGAACTCCCCTGCCGGCCACTGGGTCTTCGGCCGGTCGCGCCGCGCCGGCGGGAAGCGCGGCTCCTTCTCGCCCGGCTTGACGCCGACCCTGGCGTGCGGAGAGAACGGCGAGACCTGGAGGAAGAACGGCTCGCCGGGCGCGTGCTCACGCGAACGCTCGATGAACTCGGTCGCCCGCCGCCCGAGCACGTCCACCAGGTACTTGCCGCCGGAGGGGTCGAGCGGTCTGTCGTCCGCCGACTCCTCCTTGATGTAGCCGGTGAGCTGGTATTTGAACTCGTTGTAGCCGCCGCCTCCCGCGACGTGCCACTCGTCCCAGCCGGCCGGCACCTTGTAGCCGGGGCCCACCGGATACTCGTTGATGTACTTGCCGAGGTAACCGGTCCGGTAGCCGGCCCGGTCGAGCGAGACGGCGTACGTGCGGCTCTCGTGCGGCTCGAACGCCGCGTAACCGCCGCGGTCGGAGCCCTTGTTCGTCTCCACGCCGGTGTTGTGCGGGAACTGGCCGGTGAACATGGAGGCCCGCGAAGGGCAGCAGAGCGAGTTGGACACGTGGTAGCCGGTGAACATCGTGCCGTTCCTCGCCAGGCCGCTCACGGTGTCCATGTACGGCAGCAGGTCGGCCGACATGTCGTCGACCAGGAAGAAGATGATGTTCGGTTGCCGGGGCTCGGCCACCGCGCCGGCGCCCGCCTGGGACGACGCCATGGTCGTCCCGAGGACGATGGCCAGCGCCACCGCCAGGGCTCTCCGGAGGTTAGCGGTCACGGACATGACTGCCTCTTTTACCAGTATGGGACATCAATGTTGCGACGAACGCTAACGACTGACTTATCGGCTGATCAATAGCTTTGTCGCCCGTCCTTGCAGATCCTCAACAGATCCTCAACCCGTCGCCGCCTACGTTCGCAGCGGAGCACTGAACGCGGGGAGGCATGACGATGGAAGCTCTCCGCCGCCGGGTCACGATCACTACGATGGCCTCCATGGTGGGCGGGTGGAACTGGCGGATCCGGCTGCTATGGCTGTCATCGGTGCTCCTGCCGGTCATGGTGTCGGTGGCCGCCAACCAGGTCTACAACGACGGCGTGTGGAGCGGCCCCTGGATCGCCGGCACCATCGCGGTGGCGGTGCTGTCAGCGCTGGTCGTCGAGCGGTTCGGGCGCGTGCTCGCCCCCTCCCCCGGCAGCGTCGCCGACACGATGAAGGTCCTCGCCGAGCTCGTGCAGGAGCGGTGGAGCGACGAGGTGGTGACGCGTTCGCTGGGCGATCCGCCCATTCCCGTCTCCTGGCACATGACCCGCCGCTCGAAGCTCATGGATCATCCACACCTGATCGCCGACCGCGAGCAGGCGGTGGCGGGCCGATCGGACGACATCAAGGCGCTCGCCGCGGCCTTCCGATCGCTGCGCCGGCGCCGCCTGGTCATCACCGGTGGCCGGGGCACGGGCAAGACCACCCTGGCCATCCAGCTCATGCTGGAACTGATCCGCACGCGTACCGACGACGAGCCGGTCCCGGTGCTCCTGCCCGTCGCCGACTGGGACACCGAGGCCCGCCCCCGGTTCCAGGACTGGGTGGCCGAGCGGGTGCGCACCGACTACGCCGCCTTGCGCACACCGGGCAACAGGCAGGACGGCGCCGACGTCCTGGCGGCCCGTGGCTCGATCCTGGCCGTGCTCGACGGGCTCGACGAACTGCCCGAGCCCGCACGCGCCAAGGTGATCGCGAAACTGTCCGACACGCTCATGGAACGCGATCAGCTGATCATCACCTCGCGCACCACCGAGTACGGCGACGCGGTCGCCGCCGCGCGTCGCCCGCTCAAGGCCGCCGCCGTCATCGCGCCCAAGGCGCTCGACCCCGTCGTCGCGGCGGACTACCTGAGTGCCCATCTGCCCGCGCTCTCCGCGTCCTCGGCGTGGACCACGGTCCTGCGCGCACTCAAGGAGGGCACCGCGCCGGCTCTGGCCGAGATCACCTCCACCGCCCTGGGCCTGTGGATGGTCCGGGCCGTCTACATCGACCGGCCGGACGCCGACCCGGCTCCGCTGGTCACCGAGTACGCAGGCGACGTGGCCGCCCTGCGCGCCCACCTGCTCGACAACCTCCTCGACGCGCTGCTGACCGCACACACCACGATCAGCCCCACGACCTGGGACGCGGCCAGGATCACCGGATGGACGCGGCGGCTGGCCCGCCTGCAGGCCGAAGCCGACGGTCCTGACCTGGCCTGGTGGCGGCTGACCGACCAGGCACTGCCCGCCTCCCGGACACAGCGCGCGCTCGCCCGTACCTGGATCGGCGGTTTGAGCAGTCTCGTGTTCGCGCTCCCCACCGCGCTGACCGCCACGCTGACCTATGGGCCGGCCTTCGGCGCCGCCTTCGGCCTCTGCTACGGCCTGTCCGCGACGCAGGCGGCCCGCACCCCCGACTTCGCACCGCTGCGCGTGCGGCAACGGCTGCGGGACTTCACCCGCGGCCTGCTGTCCGACGTGGGACAGATGACCATCATCATGCCGGCCGGCCTCGGCCTGCCGTTCGTGGCCTACTCCTTCGTCGCGTACGGCTGGAAGCAGGGCCTGGCCGCCCTGTTCGCGGCGCTCGGCCTCGGCTATGTGACCGTGCGGATGCTGCGGCAGCAGGAGAAGACACCCGCCCGGCCGGACGAGAACCGGCTCCCGCCGTTCACCGCCGCCGTCACCCCGCAGTCCACGTGGCGGGTCAACCGCAGCCTCGTCGGTGTGCAGGTGATGGGCGCCCTGTTCCTCGGAGCAACCGTCGGCTTCGCCGCCGCCTTCATGAACGAGGCGTCCCTCGTGCCGCCTTCCACCTCGCCCCACGTACACGCGGGGATGGGCGTCGTCTTCGGCATCGCGTTAGGCATGGTGAACAAACGCCAGCATATGTGGCTGATGTCCACCATCGCCCTGATGCACCTCGCGCCATCGGGCCGGCTGCCGTTCCGCTTGATGCGTTTCCTGCACGAGCTGCACCACCTGGGCGTCCTGCGGACCGTGGGCCCCTTTTACCAGTTTCGCCACGCCGAACTGCACGACCATCTCACCGCGGCGAAAGCGCCCTGACCGGCCCTGCCGGAACTGTCGGCGCCGCCTGCGAGCCTTGTCCGCATGCCGACACCAGACCTCACCCCCATCTCCTCCTACTGGGACGCTACGGCCGACGCCTTCGACGACGAGCCCGACCACGGGCTGCACGACCCCCAGGTCCGGGCCGCGTGGTCGGGTCGGCTGGCCGAATGGTTGCCCGCCGCCCCTTCCGACGTCCTCGACCTCGGCTGCGGCACCGGCTCCCTGGCCCTGCTCCTCGCCGGGCAGGGGCACCGCCCGACGGGCGTCGACCTGTCGCCGCGCATGGTCGAGCAGGCGGAGCGGAAGCTGACCTCAGCGGGCTTCACCGTGCCGTTGCTGGTGGGAGACGCGGGTGACCCGCCCGTCGCCGCCGGCGCGTCGTTCGACGTGATCCTGGCCCGCCACCTGGTGTGGACACTGCCCGATCCCGAGGCGGCGCTGCGCCGCTGGCTCGGCCTGCTGCGCCCGGCCGGTCGCCTGGTGCTCGTCGAAGGACGCTGGCAGAGCGCCCAGGCGAGCGACCCCTACACGCCCGGCGCCCCGGCGCTGCGCTGGCCCGGCGGTGTCACGGCCCAGGAGCTGACCGAGGCGCTGCGGGCCGCAGGCGCCCGCGTCTCCCGCCACGAGCGGCTCACCGACCCCACCCTGTGGGGCCGCGCCGTCGAGGACGAGCGCTATGTTCTGATCACCGAGCTGATAAGCTAAAGGTGAATCCCGGGCCGTCCAGCGATCCGGGATTGTGCTTTGCATGCCTCTCCTCCAGCATCGGGCGATCGCCGCGGCGGCGGTCCCGCTCTTCCTCTCCATGGTCGTCAACCAGGTCACGGGCCTGGTCGGCACGGCCGTCCTCGGGCGGCGGGCGACCGCCGCACTCGCCGCGTACGCGGTGACGGCCGCCGTGCTCAACCCCGCCTTCACCGCGATCACCGGGGCGCTGCGCGGCATGGCCCCGTTCGTCGCCCCCCATCGCGAGCACCCGCCCGGCGCCGTCCCCGTGCTGCGGGACGCACGGTGGTTGTCGCTCGTCGTCGCGGCGCTCGCCGCCGCGGCCGTGGCCTGCGTCCCGCTCGTCGCCTCACTCGGCGGCGCCCCGCCGGAGGTGCTGGCCGAGCTGGGCATCTTCCCCTACCTCCTGGTCGTGTACGTGCTGCTGTACGGCCTGGGCGGCGGCGCGAACGCGGCGCTGATCGCGCTCGGCCACAGCCGCCAGGTGATCTGGGCGAGCCTGTCCAGCGCCGCCGTGTCGATCGTGCTGGTCGTCGTCCTCGTGCCCCGGATCGGCCTGACGGGGATGGGATGCTCGATGATCGCCGCGGGCGCGACCGCTCTCGCGGTGTCCAACCTGCGCCTGCGCCGGCTGCTCGGCAGCGGCGTCGGGCGGGGACGGCCGCGGCCCGCTGAGATCATGAAGCTGGCGCGGGTGGGCATCCCGCTGTCGGGGACGCTGCTGATCAAGTTCGCGGTGCTCGGGGTCGTCACATACGCGGCGGTCCGTACGGGCACGCGGGAGGTCGCCGCGCACGCCGTGCTCTACGCGATGATGGGCCCGCTGATGTTCGTGTCCCTGTCCGTGGCGCAGGCGTCCGTACCCGAGGTCGCCCGCGCCCGGGGGAAGCGCGAGGTCAGAGGCGTCACGGGAACGGCGCTCGGGCTGGCCGTCACCGGGTTGGCCGCGGGCGGCGCTCTCCTGGTCGCCTTCCGCGGCCCGCTCGTCGGGCTGTTCACCACGGACCCCGGCGTCATGACCACTGTGGTGGCACTGATCTGGCTCGTGGCCGTCATGGCGGCGGTCGACGGCGCGCAGGCGGTGCTGGGGTTCGGGCTGGCGGGGCTCAAACGGTCGTCGTGGAGCCTGGGCTGCGTGGCGGCCGGTTACGGGACGCTGGCGTCGGCCGCCGTACCGGTGGCGGCGACATGGGGGCTGGCGGGACTGTGGTGGGCGCTGATCGCCAACTCGGCCCTGCTGATCGTGCTGCAGGGCGGCGGCTTCCTGCGTCACAGCGCCCGTACGGACACGGCCACCGTGCCCAGTTGACCTCAACCAGGCTTCAGGTTGCATCCTGATCGACCATGAGCTCCTTCGACATCGGTGTCATCCTGCCCGGGGTGGCGGTGCAGCGGCGCGACGGCCTCGACCTGGGCGCCGCCGCCCGGCACGCCGAGGCCGCCGGGCTGGACGGCGTGTGGCACGGCGACCACCTCGCCGTCGGCGGCCCCACCCTGGACGCGCCGATCGCCCTGGCGACGGCCGCCGCGGTCACCACCCGCGTACGGATCGGCACCAGCGTCTTCATCCCCGCCATCCGCCCCCTCGTCTGGGCCGCCAAACAGATCGCCGCCCTCCAGCACGTCTCCGGCGGCCGCCTGGTGCTGGGCGTCGGTTCCGGAGGCGGGCCCGGTCAGTGGGCCGCCGCCGGGATCCCGTACGCCGAGCGCGGTCCCCGTACCGACACCGCGCTCGAACTCCTCCCCCGGCTGCCGGCAGGCGAGCGCACCGAACTCCGGGACGAGCCCGGCAACCCGCCCGTGGAGCTGGCGCCGCCCGCCTGTTCCACGCCGCGAGCTGACCGCTCAGGCATCGTGGTGGCCGTCTACGCGGCGCTCCAACTCATCGGCCTGCGCCGGATGACCGCCGCCTGAGCTCGCGTGCGCACGCCGCACCGGCCCTCGGAAGCGAGGTAGACGACGGGCTGCTCGGTGATCGGCGCGTCCGGCCGGACCCTCGTCGGTCTCGTCGTCCCGCTCCCCCACGAGACCGACCTCGGTCAGGGCCACGGGGTGTCTCAGGCCCGCTGCGGGTCGCGGGACGGAACGGTACGGTGCACGACGACTCCGGCGACCATGGCCACGGCGCCGGCGACGGCCATTCCGGACGACGGGCCCAGCGCCGCCATCACCCCTGTGGCGGCCGCCAGGGTGAGTGTCTCCAGGCTCATCCGCGTCGTGCCGAACAGCGCGGCGCCCGCCCCTCCCCGCTGGTAGGACACGTACTTGAGTGCCTGCCCGTCCGGGACTCCCTCGGTCAGCCCGAGGCACAGGCCGACGACCCCTGACGCGGCGAGCAGAGCGGCGGGATGGTCGGTGATCTGAAGGACGACGGCGGTGACGGAGCAGGCGAACAGGGCGGTCGTCACCAGTGGCCGTGCCCATCGGCGTGCGAGCCGGGCGGCGACGAGCGGAAGGACCGTCGACGGCACGGTCAGCAGACTGAGCATGACCGCTGACGTTCCTGGTCCCATGTTCCGGGCGGCGCCGAGCCGCGGAAGCACGGTCAGGCCCACCACGAGCATGCCCATGAAGGCGCCCGTCGCCACGGCGTACGCGCGATAGGCGGGGATCCGCAGCAGGTCCACAGGGATGGCGGGGTCGGGCGCACGCCGTTCCGCGCGGACGAGCGCAGTGGCGCTCGCCACCGCGACGAGGATGAGCGCGACCGGCCCCCACCACGGCACTTCCGGCCCGAAGCCCAGCCCGAACGCGGTCACCGCCGCGGCGATGCTCACCCCGAACAGGACGGCCCCGGCGAGGTCGAACCCCTCAGGCACCTCCGGGCTGCGCAGGGCCGGAAGCCCCAGCGTGGCAAGCGCCGCCAGGGCGGCGACGGCCGCCGGCGCGGCGAAGACGAGCGGCCAGCCTCCGACGGCCATGAGGCCCTGGGCGACGACCGGGCCCAGCGCCAGGCTGCTGCCCAGCACGGCGCCCGAGTAGCCGTACACGCGGCGCCGCTCCTCCGGCGGATAGACCGCCAGGATCATCGAGGATCCGCCGGCGGCGCACATCGCCGCCCCGACGCCGGCGACCGTGCGCAGCGCCACCAGCGACCACAGGTCAGGAGCGAACGCGGACAGGATCCCGGTGGTCGCGACGACGATGTTGCCGGCGGCGAAGAACCGGGTACGGGCGGCGCGGTCCGCGGCCACCCCCGCCAGCAGCAGGGCCGCGGCGAACAGCCCGTTGTAGGTGAGGACGATCCATGGCCCCAGGGCGTCCGCCCCGGGCAGCCGCTCGGTCACATCGGGGACGACCGCGGTCGCGCCGGTGATCGCGAGCGGGAACACCCCTGTGGAGATGAGGTCGGCGACGAGGACACGCCGACGTTGACGTACGGACAAGGTGAACACGGAAGCGCTCCGGAAAGGGAAAAATTTGAGCGCCTCGAGGGCGCTCCTGGCCACAGGTCAGGAGCGACGGCGTGAACTGGGGTTATGCGCCGCCGCTCTCAGCGACGGCGCACCTTGTCCGCTTTGGGCACGAGCATAAGTTAGCAGCGCATCAGAGATGTCTCGCCTGCTTTTTCACGGCGCCTCCGGGTCCTCCGTCAGGAACTCCCTGACCAGTTCAGGGGGGTTGGCGGCTCTGGTCAGAGCGAACATCTCGGCGGGGTCGAACATGTCGTACAGGACCACCGGCAGGGGCCTGCCCAGGGCCTCGACGATCCGGCCATCGGCGTGCAGCCGCCGGGCGAGGTCGACGCAGAGCTCGTGGAACTGCTCGTCAAGCCGTTCGTCGCGCTCGTCGCGCTGCTGTTCGGAGAGGTCGTCGTCGTCTTCGTACCAGAGGCCCTGCGCCACCGCCTCACGCCGGTGCAGCTCGGCACCGGCCGGATCGTGCTCGGGGTCGTGGCCGGCGATACTGTGACCTTCCAGCCCGGACGGCGGGAAACAGGCGTAGCTCCAGCGAGCCTCCCATGCGTCCAGCGGGTTCGGCTTCGCCAGCAGCCGGGCCACCTCGGTTTCGGTGTTGTAGCCGATCGCGAGGTACGGAAATCGGGCGTCCTGGTCGACACTGTCGATCCGGAAAGTGACGACGTAGATGTCGGACTTATCCGGAAACTCAGCCAGGGCCCGCACGGCCGCCTGCTCCATGTGCCGCCGGAACGTCATCCAGAACTCACCTCAGTCTCGGCGAGAACCCCGTTCCCGCGCTCTCCTCTTGGTCACCAGAAGACGCCGCATGCTATCGCGCACGCACCAAGCGCCGTTCCGCATCCGCACCGACATCGAGACGGCCGAGTACGCCGACGGCTGCGTGCTCACCACACCCACCCGCGCCTTCGAGTTCGGTTACCCGCCGGGGACCAGGTCGGTCGGCGTGCATTTCAAAGCGTGGGGGCTGGCGCCGTTCCTGCCGATGCCGGCGGCCGAGCTCACGAGTTCCGGACGTTCACCGGGCTCACGCCGACCCGGTACGTCGACGTCCGGCGGCGGTTCCTGAACGAACATCCAGGCCACGCACTCGACGTGGGACCGCTGCCCGCCGATCAAAGGAGAGAGCCCATGGGCACAGTGGTCATGTACAGCTCGGTGTCGGTGGACGGCTTTATCGCGGACGACAACGACCAGGTGAGGCCGCTGTTCGAGTGGCTGTCCAACGGTGACGCCCCGCTGGACGAGTCCGGGGGCATAAAGGTGTCGCGGGCGTCCTACGACTACACCCGGGCGTACTGGGACGAGATCGGCGTGACGGTCGTCGGCCGTCACGTCTTCGACCTGACGGACGGCTGGGGTGGCAAGCCTCCGGGCGGGATCGACCACATGGTCGTCGTGTCGCACCGGCCGAGGCCCGAAGGCTGGCACCCCGGGGCGCCGTTCCACTTCGTCGACGGCGTCGAGGCCGCCATGGCCAGGGCGCGGGAACTGGCGGGCGAGCGTACGGTCGAGGTCGCCGCCGGCGCCGTCGGCGGCCAGGTGCTGGCCGCGGGACTGGTCGACGAGGTCGCGATGGACGTCGTTCCCGTGGTGTTCGGGTCCGGCAAACGCTATTTCGGCTCGGTCGACGTACAGCACCTGCTGGAGGACCCTCACATGCTCATCCAGGGGACCCGGGTGCTCCACCTGCGCTACCGGGTGCGCAGATGAGTGAGCCTGGCGCGCCTGCTAGGAGGCGGCGGGGTGATGGTCGGTGAGACGGTCGAGGGCCGCGGTGGTGGCGTCGTCGGAAGCGAGGTAGACCACCAGCCGCTGCTCGTCGGGGTCGGGCAGCTCCAGGCTCTCGTACGCCAGCCGCAGCTCCCCCGCCTCCGGGTGCGCCCACCGCTCGACGCCGGTGCGCGAGGGCAGCGCGGCCGACCCCTCGAACCGGTCACGGAAGAGGGCGTCAGCGGTGATCGCCAGCTCCTCGGCGAGCGCCGCCGCGTACGGATCGCCGAGCGCGGCCGCGGTCCGCAGCGCGGCGGCCCGCTCCCTGGCCACCATCTCCCAGTCGGGGTGGACGTCGTGCGCCCGCGGGTCGGTGAAGACGTACCGGACAAGATTGGGCGGCTCTTCCTCCAGCAGCCCGGTCAGCCCCGCGAGCCGCGCGAACCCGGCCGTCCACGCCAGCAGGTCGCCTGACCGGTTGGTGACCAGCGCCGGCGCGGGCTCCAGCCGGTCCAGCAGCGCCCGCACGGTCGGGCGCACCGTCAGGACCCGTGTCGTGGCGCCCTCCTGGCACATGCCGGCACCGCCGGCCTTGGCCAGCCGGTGCAGGTGAACGCGCTCGTCACGGGACAGCCCCAGCGTCTCGGCGAGCGCGGCGAGCACCTGGGCCGACGGGCTGCGGTCGCGTCCCTGCTCAAGCCGGGTGAGGTAGTCCACGCTGACGCCGGCGAGCGTCGCCAGCTCCGCCCGGCGCAGGCCGGGGGTGCGGCGGCGGGTCCCGTTCGGGAGCCCGACCGCGGCCGGCGGGACCGCCTCGCGGTGCGCGCGCAGGAACGCGCCCAGCTCTGTCTCGCTCATCAACCGGAATTGTATGTACGCGAGCCTGGCCCTACCAGGGCTGGGATAAACGCGGCCTACCCGGAAACGCCGAGGCCCGGGAGGCTTGGAGGATGAACGTAGAGGTGTACAGCGATATCGCCTGCCCGTGGTGCCGCCTCGGCACGTACCAGTTCCATCGTGCGGTGGCCGCGACGGGCGCGACACCGGACGTCGACCTCGTCCACCGCCCGTACCTGCTGGACCCCGACGCTCCCGAGGAGCCGCGCCCCCTGACGGAGTCGGTGATCGAGCTGTTCGGACCGGAACAAGCCGAGGCCATGCTCACGGGGATGACTCGGCTGGGCGCCGATGAAGGAATCGAGTACCGCTTCGACCGTGCGGTGGCAGTCAGCACCCTGACCGCGCACCGGCTGCTGTGGCTGGCCCTGAACGAACACGGCGCCAAGGTCCAGGCCGCGCTGGCCACCGCCCTCTTCGACGCGCACTTCCGCGACGGGGTGAACATCGCCGACCACGCGTCACTCACCGACCTGGCCGAGCGCGCCGGCCTGGACGGCGGGCAGGTGCGGACCTTCCTCACCTCCGGTGAGGGGGTCGCGGAGGTACGGGACCAGGCGGCCGCGGCCCGGCGGGACGGCGTCACCACCGTACCGAGGTTCGTCTTCGAGAACGGCGAGGTGATCGTCGGCGCGACCAGCACCGAAGCGCTCGGCGACGCACTACGCAAGGCCGCCGCCGGCTGAGGCGCCGGACCGGAGCCAGTGGCGGCGCGGTCGGGAGCGGCGGCGGTCGGGGGCGATCGTCATCAGCCGCCGTCGAGATCATCCGGGTCGGGCGCTATCTCTGCGGCCCCGACAGCCAGGCGCGGAGCAGGGGTGTCGGTGCAGTTCTCGACCGTGTCGGCGACGCTGGACGCGATGGCACCGCCGTTGGCGAGGTGCCTGCGCACCACGGCGTACGGCAGGTCCACCACGGCGATCGCGAGGCGCTCGAGGTCTACTTCGAGCCGGCCGGCGAGGGCGCGCAGCGCGGAACGCAACCGACGGTCCTGCGCGACCGTCAGCGCGAGGGCGGCGTCGAGCAGGTCGTCGACGTCATAGCGGGGTGGTCTGGGCACGTAATAGAGAGTACTCTCTATTACGTGTTCTAGAGAGGCGTCGCCAATACGGAGGTGTCAGCCATGGCCGTGCTCAACATCCACCAGCGCGCGCTGCCGGCCTCGCTCGACGAGGTCGGCCGGCTTATCGACACCCTCGCCGGACCGACCGACCTGCTGTGGCCGCACTCCACTTGGCCGGCCATGCGATTCGACCGGCCACTGGGCACCGGAGCGGTCGGTGGCCACGGCCCCGTCAGGTACTTCGTCAGCCACTACGTGCCCGGCCGCTGGATCCGGTTCACCTTCACCGGCCCGCGCGGTTTCGACGGGTTCCACGAGTACGCCGTGTCGGCCGAGCACGACCACACCATGCTCGGCCACACACTCGCCATGTCCACGCACGGACCGGCACGTCTGACCTGGCCATTGATCTTCCGGCCGCTGCACGACGCGCTGATCGAGGACAGCTTCGACCGCGCCGAACACGCGGTCACCGGCATCGTCGCCCGGCCCGCACGCTGGAGCGGTACGGTCCGCCGGCTACGCCTCCGGCTGGCTCCACGCACCTGACGAAGAGCAACGGGATAAGCCCCGGATCTTGACAGAAATCAGTGCCCTGGCAGCTGACAGGTTCACCGAACGCCGGGCGGCGTCCAGGATCGGCTTGCAACACCGAAACAGAAGGGTTGTCAGCCGCATGTGTCGATGTCGCCCTGTCCGTCAAGCCGGCCGGCGACCGGCGGACGTTCACGCAATACCGCTGCCCGGAGGACTCATGAATCTCGATCCGATCGCCGGCGTGCGAAAAAGGCGCCTGACCGTCGTCAGCATTGCCGCGATCACAACATCGCTGAGTGTTGCGCTATCCGGATCGGCACACGCCGCCACGGCACCCGCCATCTCGGCGAATGCCATGATCCGCTGCTCGGTCGGCGGCGTCACCGACACCCACGACAGCTCACCGAACAAAGTCTCAGCCGGGGCTTGGATCAATTGCGCGGCTCCGAGCTGGACACCGATGAAGCTGCGCATTCGGCTGTACCGATCCGGCGCACTCGTCGACACCGGAATATGTGAGAAGGGGACTCACGGCCAGTATTGCGACGCCTCCGTGGCGGTAACCGACAGGGAACCGGGCAAACAGCGGTGGTACGGCAAGGTCAACGCCTCCTGGGACAGCGGCAGCAAGAGCTTCGCCACGAACTCCATCCAGCATTGATCAACAGCAAGGAGCCGTGTCGCACATGTTCCGAGGAATGGCCGTACTCACCATCACCGTAGCGGCTGGATTGGCGCTCGCACCAATGGGCTCCGCCAACGCCACGACAACCGCGAGCACCGACACAGCGACGACAGCAAAAACAGCAGCCTTCTGCACCTCCTGGGCCCTGGCGGACCGGGTCGACCAACGCGGATCCGTCTATGGCGGTGGCGGTGTCCGCTGCAAGGGCGAGACATCCGGGCGGCTGGTCGTGCAGCTCTACCGCAACAACAAAAAGGTGGCCTCCGCCACGGAGAACTGCCCCCGAAACCGGTACTGCAGCGGCGGCACCGGGCAGAGACGGAACCCTAAAGGCAACCAGGAATGGTGCACGCGGATGCAGTTCCACGACATCATCGGAAATGATCACTACATTAAATGGGATTGCATGGTCTCATAGCGGTGCGATCCTGGTCGCGAACTTCTGGATCTTAGGCGCGGCCCGCATCGACGACGGTCATCAACCACGCCGCCGCGGACGCGCAGCGCATCCGACACCTTCTCCGATCGCTGCAGTCCTGCATCGGCCGGCCGATGAGCACCGGGCCGTTCAGCGTCGCTCGTCCGAGATGTCGTCGAGCCAGTAGCCCGCGGGCAGGGCCGCTGTGGGCTGGCAGGTCGGGGCGGCACAGGAGCACAAGTACGGGGTGGGCCGGCCGGTCAGGCGTTGAAGATCGCCTCGGAACGGTCCCGCTTCTCGTGCAGGTCCCAATACAGAGGGGCGATGTCCTTGGGCATGGCCGTCGGGCTGCCTTCCGGGCCGCCCCCGCCGATCCAGACGTTGATCACCACGTGGGCGGCGTGCACGCCGCTGCCGGCCAGTTCCTTGTTCAGGTTGATCACCCAGTTGCGCAGAGCCGCCCCGGCCGCGTTGACGTTGCCGAACATCGGCACCGGGTCCACGGAACCGCCACCGGTGCTGAACAGCAGGGTCCCGGCGCCCGCCTCACGCATCGCGGGCAGGACCGCCTGGGCCGCCGTGATGGCACCGTACACGTTGTAGTCGATCATCGGCTGCAGATTGTCCACCGTGACCTCCGAGGGTACGGCCGGAGTGAGGCCGGGCACCGGGGAGTGCGGGGCGGGCGAGTACTCCAGCACGTCGATGGCACCGAAGCGGGCTTTGGCCTCGTTGAGGGCATCGGTCAGCGAGGCGCGGTCGAGGACGTCCGCGGGGAACCCGGCGGCCGTGATGCCTTCCTGGCCGAGGCGGTCGACCAGCGTTTCCAGATTCTCCTTGGTACGGGCGATCAGGGCGACGTCGAAGCCGCGGCCGCCGAAGGTACGGGCGATGGCCAGGCCCATGCCGGGACCGGCGCCGACGATGGCGAGAGTGGGCACAGTGAGACCTCTTCCTTGATGTGAACCGAGCACGGATGTCCGGCAGGTGCGTGGGATCAGGCGTGGCCGGCGTGCTCAGCGGGAGCCGCGCAGCCGTCCGGGCCGCGGATCGCCGCGTCGTTGCCGACGACGAGAACGGTCAAGCCGACCGATGGCCGCTCAGACCGAACCAGGGGCCATGACCTCCAATTCATCCTCTTTGTGCGTAGCGCCAGTATGAGCCAGTATTGAAGGCGTTACAAAAGGCACATCGGTGTGCGCGACGGAGAGGAACGGGCGCCATGCAGGACAGCGCGGGTACCGCGATGGCGGCTTCGGCCGGACCATGCGCGAGCATCCCGGCCGAGCACATGGATTTCATCCGCCAGGTGCTCGACCGGGTGGGCGACAAATGGAGCATGCTGATCGTCGCCACCCTGGCAAGCGGCCCGATGCGCTACACCGACCTGCAGCGCCAGATCCCGGGCATCTCCCAGCGCATGCTGACCCACACCCTTCGCCAGCTCACAGAGGACGGGTTGACCAGCCGTACCGCCTACGCCGAGGTGCCACCACGCGTCGAGTACGCGCTCACCCCGCTCGGCGGCGGCCTGTACGAGATCGTCAAGCAGCTGATCGGCTGGGTGGCCGACCACCACGACGAGATCCGCGCCAACCGTTCCTGAGGCAGCACCCAACCTTCCTCCACGCCTCGGTCCTGAGCTGCGACAACGCCTGAAGCCGTGCGCATGGTGGGCAAACGCTTGGAATGCTGAATCCATGATCCGGCGGGCGAGGACATGGTGGTTCGGCGCGGGGCTGCTGCGGATTTCCGGAACGGCCTACCAGTTCCGGCACCGCGAACTTCAGGACTATCTCGCCGCGCACCCCGTAGCGTCACTTCACGAGCGCGGCCCTGCCCTGCCGTGAGGTCGGCAACCGGTCGATCGTCGTCGACCGCACCGCCCCACGTGGGCACCCGCCGGACGAGTCAGCCGGTGTCGCGCGACGTGGCGTGACCAGCGGATGTACCTGGGGCCGGGCGCCGACCGATCTCTCCCAGGCCGCACGCCTGGTGGGCGGCAGGCCCATGGCCGGGTGGCGGCGCACAGCACCGCCACTGAGAGCGGCTGTTGAGGTCGTCACCCACCTCATGAGGACAACAGGGACAGCCCTCCAGAAGACCTGCCGGTCGCGCGAAGACGCCACCAAGACATGAGACCGGGAGGCTTGGTCACCCACTTAGACACCCAGAAGCCCTCGGCGATCACGCGGAGGGCTTCTGACCTGGGAGCCGCCTTGGGGATTCGAACCCCAGACCCCTTCATTACGAGTGAAGTGCTCTGGCCGACTGAGCTAAGGCGGCGTGCCGTACGGCGTGAAAGAGTCTACAGGAGCCCGGAGGGTTCTCGCTCCCACCTAACCCCCCTGCTCCCCGTACGTAGAGTCGTACGCCTTCCGCGGCCCGCACACGCTCGCCTTCGAGCAGGCGCACCGCCGTCCTCCGTCGTTGAGCCGCACCACCACCGAGTCGGACGGCACGTTGTGTCCCACCACGGTGCCGGCGCCTTCCGGGGTGTCCACGTTCGTCCCGACCCGGGGGGCCGAGGCACGGAACTCCTGGTAGAGCGGGTGTTCGTACTTGAGGCAGCACATGAGCCGCCCGCAGGCCCCCGCGATGCGCAGCGGGTTGACGGGGAGATCCTGGTCCTTGGCCATGCGTACGGACACCGGCTCGAAGTCCTTGAGGAACGTGGCGCAGCACAGGTCGCGCCCGCAGGGCCCGATGCCGCCCTGGAGGCGTGCCTCGTCCCTGGGGCCGATCTGCCGCAGTTCGACCCTGGCCCGCAGGTTGCGGGCCAGGTCACGGACGAGGGCGCGGAAGTCGACCCGGTGGGGGGCCGAGAAGTAGACGGTGTAGACGTTCTCCTCGTCGAGGTAGTCGACACCAACGACCTTCATGGGCAGGGTGTGCCGTTTGATGAGGCGTTTGGCCACGCTGCGGGCCTCGGCTCTGCGGCGTTTGTTGGATTCGTCGCGGGCGAGGTGTTCCTCCTCGGCCGGCCCCGCGCACACGGGCAGTCCGTCGATGTCCTCGCTGCTCCATTGAGGCGCCCACACGCACTCCGCCACCTCTGGACCCGAGTCCGTGGGCACGAGCACTTTGTCGCCTACCTTGGGGCTGTGCCCGCCCGGGTCGAGGTAGTAGAGCCTTCCGTAGCGGGTGAAGCTCACGGCCATGATCATTCCCATGGGCTCGAGCTCGCCTCCTTGACCGGCATCGGGGTCCTTGCGGCCTTCCGTTGCCACATTACGTGCCCATCCGCGCCGAAGGTCAGGCGCGGCAGATCACCTTTCCGCGCCGCACACCACGTCTGCCGGCAGCGACAGCCCGTAGATGCGCAGGATCGAGATGTTTCGCAGGGCGCACTCACGGCTGTTGACGGAGGCCACCCCCGGCTGCCTCTGGAGCGTGCGAACGACCCTGTCCGCGTCGGTCTTTTGCACGAGCTTCAACCTGAAGGATTCCGGCATGTCCTCCACTTTGGTGGCGTTCGCCATCTTCTCGTCGTCGTTCTGCTTACGGAAGGACTCGTACGCCGCCTCCTGGTCCTCGAAGGTGAACGAGTCAACCTCGGGCATGTCCTCGATCAGCTCTTTGATCGCCGTCCTCTGCGCCTCCGTCACCTTCCTCCCCTCCTTCACGACCTCGACGTCCTGCCCGTCGGAAGAGGTACGCTTCGCCCCGCACGCAGGCTGGGACGACCCACGGCCGCAGAGGAAAACGCTGACGTCCGCACCATCGGCGAGCTTGGTCTCCGCCTGGTCGAGGAAGGCACGATGGGCAGGCATGTCAACGTGGCTGAAGACACCGGGCAACTTGGGAAGTGCCGCCCCCACCTGTTGCGGAGCCACCCCGTCCTTGAGATTGAGCCGGAACGACGGCGGCATGTCAGCCGGCTGGATCCTGGCCAGCAGCGCCTGATCGTTCGCGAATTCCTTGCGGAAGCGCTCGTAGGCGGGCACCTGGCCCTCGAAGGCCACGGCCTCGACCTCTGGCTGCCTCCATATCGCCTGCTCAATGGCATGTATCTGCGCAGGCGTGGCTTCGCGACCTTCACACATTCTCTTCGTGCACAGTCGGATGATCATATCGGCCTGGTCGATCGGGACTGCTTCCGCGTTGGTCGCGACGGCGTGGTTGACGTCGCCCGGCCCGCCCAGCACCGCTGCCGTCGCCGCCCCCGCGAGCACGACCGCCACGGCCGCCGCCACCAGCCGGTAGTTAGGCCGGAAGCGCCGTTCCGGCGCCCGCAGCGGCCTGAGCGTGCCGGGATCAAGCGTCGCGCCCGCCTCCGTGAGAGCCGCGCGCAGCCGGTCCTCCGTCGAACCGTGGTTCATGATTCCTCCTTGAGTGCCCGGCCGAGCGCGGCGAGTCCCCGCACGATCGTGGATCGCGCCGTACCGGCGCTGATCCGCATGGTGTCGGCGACCTCCTGGTCGGTGAGGTCGAAGTAGTAGCGCAGGGTGAGGGCCTCGCGCTGCCGGCGCGGCAGCTCGCGCAGCGCCAGCAGCACCTCCCGCCGCTCCTCCCCGAGCATCGCGGCGCTCTCCGCCGACCAGACAGGCGGTTCGTACGGCAACGCCCGCCGCAGCACGGTCGCCCGCCGGCGCAACACCGACCGGCACCCGTTGAGCACCGCGGACCGCACGTACGTGAGCGCCTTGCCGGGGTCGCGCAGCCTGCCCCGGCCGGCGTGGGTGCGGGCGAACGCCTCCTGTACGACGTCCTCGGCGCTGGCCTGGTCACCGAGCATGATCAGAGCCAGCCGTACGAGGCCGACGTGGTGCTCGGCGAAGATGGAGGCCACGTCCACGCGCTGCCGGGCGAGGGCTTCCTGTTGGGTGAGTAGTTCGACTTCCACGTAACAGAGACGCCTGTCGGCCCCGTCTGCTGCTTCTGTCACCCGGTCATCTCATGGGCGCAGTGCCAGCATCATGGCCTCGACCGCGATCTGGGGGTTGACGTTTGCCGCCAGGCGCTCCCTGCACTGCATGATCGCGTCGATCCGCCGCAGCGTCTCCTCCGGCGTGGACGACCTGGCCAGCTGATCGAGGTCGAGACGGAGGTCGTCGTTGGGCAGTTCGACGGCGGCGCCGAACTGCATGGCCAGCACGTCGCGGTAGTAGGACACCAGCTCCAGCAGCGCCGAGTCGAGCGAATCGCGTTTGATGCGGGTGGCCCGGGACTTCTGCCGGTCCTCCAGCTCCTTCAGCGCGCCCGCTCCGCCGCGTACGAGCCCCCGGTTGAGCCCTTTGCCCGTGGAGCCCTCGCCATAGAGCCTGCGCAGCTCGGAGGTCTCGTTGTCGTTGAGCGCGGCGGTGGCGGCGGCGGCCTCTTCCTCAGCCGTCTTCACCAGCCGTTCGGCCGCGGCGACGCACTCGCCGACCCCCGTCAGCGCGCGTGGGATGCCCAGCACGGCCTCGCGGCGCGTCCTGGCTCCCTCGTCGAGCGCGAGCGCCCGCGCCCTGCCGATGTGGCCCTGGGCGGCTCTGGCGGCGAACCTGGCGAGGTCGGGTGGCACGCTGTCACGGGTGGCCAGCACGTGGGCGACGGCCTCCGTGGCGGGGGTGGTGAGGGTGACCTGCCGGCAGCGGGACCTGATGGTGATCATGAGGTCGTCGGGGGCGGGGGCGCACAGCAGCCACACCGTGCGGGGTGGCGGCTCCTCGATGGCCTTGAGCAGGGCGTTGGCCGCAGACTCCGTGGCGCGGTCGGCGTCTTCGAACAGGATGACCCGCCACCGGCCCTGCGTGGGCGCCCCTGCCGCGCGCAGGATGAGCTCGCGGGTCTGCTTGACGCTGTAGGACAGACCTTCGGGGCGTACGGACTCCAGGTCGGGGTGTGAGCCGATCAGCACCTGGTGGCACTGGTCGCAGTGGCCGCAGCCGGCGTCGGGGCACAGCAGCGCCGCGGCGAAGGCGCGGGCGGCCTCTTCCCTGCCCGAGCCCGGCGGGCCGGTGAACAGCCAGGCGTGCGTCATGCCCGCGCCGCGCCCGCCCCCGATGACCTCGCCGGCCGCCGCAGCGGCCCGCGACAGCACGGCAGTGGCTTGGTCCTGCCCGACCAGGTCATCGAAAACCGTCACGAGGCAAGGCTAGTCGCGGATGGCGGGCATCGTGCCCGTGGCGTCTTCCGACTCCCTCGGCACCGGGTCGGGAAGGATCTCGTGGATGCGGTCCTGGATCTGTCGGGTGATCACGTCGGGCGGCAGGGTGCCGTCGACCACGAGGTAGCGCTCGGGCGCCGCCGCCGCCAGCGCGCGGAACTCCTTGCGCACCCGCTCGTGGAATTCCAGCGGTTCGGCCTCGATGCGGTCGGCCGCGCCGCCCAGCCGGGTGAGCCCCACCTGGGGCGGCGTGTCCATGAGCACGGTCAGGTGCGGCACCAGCCCGCCCGTGGCCCAGGCGTTGATCTTCGACACGTCTTCGGGGTCGAGCGCCCGCCCGGCGCCCTGGTAGGCCAGCGACGAGTCGACGTAGCGGTCGGTGACGACGAGCGCGCCCCGGTAGAGGGCGGGCCTGATCACCTTCTCCACGTGCTCGGCCCGGTCGGCGGCGTAGAGCAGGGCTTCGGCGCGGGCCGACAGGCCGGCTTCGGCCGCGTCGAGCAGGATCGCGCGCAGCCGCATGCCCACCTTGGTGGAGCCGGGCTCGCGCGTCTGCACGACGTCGTAGCCCTGGTCGCGCAGCCAGATGGCGATCAGCCGCGACTGCGTCGTCTTGCCCGACCCCTCGCCCCCCTCGAACGCCACGAACAGGCCCGGAACGTGCTCGGCGGGCTCGGTGCCCAGCCGCTCGCCGCGCACCGCGGCGATCAGGTCGGCCGTGAACGGCACGCCCTTCCTGTCGTCCATGTGGCGCAGGGCGAGGATTCCGACGGCGGTCGCGAGCACGCCTCCGATCACCAGCACCAGGTTGGACCCGTCGAACTGGTAGGCGAACTCGCCCAGCTCCAGCACGTGCACGCCGAAGATGGCCGCCACCGGGTTGGCCACGGCGACCACGAGCAGCAGCGTCACGCGGGCGGTCGACTGCAGGAACGAGAACGTACGGCCGCGCAGCCCGTCTTCGACCTCGAGCCCGATCAGCGTGTAGCCGATGATCCAGGCGATGCCCGCGCACGCGCCGAGCACGACGGTCAGCATGACCACGATCGGCAGGTTGTGCACCAGCGCGATCGTGACGAGCACCAGCCCGGCCACGGTGATGGCCAGGCCGAACAGCCGCCGGCGCGACAGCTGACGCAGCAGCCTTGGCCCGAAGAACATGCCCAGCGCCATGCCGACGAAGACCGCGCCGAACACGACGCCGTAGGCCGCGTCGCCGCCGCCGAGCGCGCCGACGTAGATCTTGGCGACGCCCACCACGGCCCCGCCTGCGGCGAACGCCCCGAGCATGCCGATGATGAGGCCGCGCACCATGCGGTGGCCGCTGACGTAGCGCCAGCCCTCGATGACCTGCTTGAGCACGGACGGCGTGGAGATGGCGCCGTCACGCTTGGGGATGCTCCGCAGCGTGAAGATCAGGAACGCCGACACGAGGTAGGCGCAGGCGTTGACGATGAGCGCCAGCCCCGTGGCGTCCCTGCCGGACAGGAACGGCACCGTGCTGGTGGCCAGGTCGCCCACCACGGACAGCGCCGCGAACAGCATGGCGGCGATCGGCGCGGTGCCGTAGGTGACCAGCAGGTTGAGCTGGTTGGCCGATTCGAGCTGCTCCTTGGGCACCAGGTTGGGGACGGTGGCGTCCTTGGCCGGGACCCAGAAC
The DNA here is from genome assembly GCF_009908215.1 of Nonomuraea sp. K271. Lineage (NCBI taxonomy): Bacteria > Bacillati > Actinomycetota > Actinomycetes > Streptosporangiales > Streptosporangiaceae > Nonomuraea > Nonomuraea sp. K271. The sequence goes on from NZ_JAAAHR010000035.1 coordinate 40,306, forward strand.
AGGTTGATGCACTCGACCAGGATGGTCGCGATGATCACCCACTGGTAGCTGTGCACGAACGGGATCGACAACACGATGGCGAACCGGGCGAGGTCGGCCGCGAACATCGTCAGCCGCCTGTCGAACCTGTCGGCGAACACGCCCGCGAGCGGCCCGAGCAGGATCGCCGGCAACATCTTGGCCACGAACACGCCGCCGATGGCCAGCGACTGCACGCGGTAGTCGTCGCGCATCAGGTTTCCGGCCAGCGCGGTGAGCGCCAGGATGTTGAGCCAGTCGCCGAGACTGCACACCGACATGGCGGTCCACAGCCGCCGGAAAGGCGCATTGGCCAGCACGTGAGCCGGGCGGCGTCGGCCAGGGGCAGTCATGATTTCAGCGTATCCAGGTGTTGACCGGAAGCGGGCAGTCAGGGGAGGAGCCGGAAATGCCCGGCTGCTCGTGGCTGAGAGTATTACGTCCGCGGGCTGGTGCGCAGGTTTCGCACCTCGAAAAGGGCCCCAAATCCATCATCAATTGATAACTCCGGCCTCTTGTCGCGCCGCCTCCACCAGTGGCCGCCATTCGGCGCGGATGGCGGGCGGCAGATCCAGCTCGTCGAACAGCTCCACGAGCAGCACACCGTCGACGTGGTCGAGCAACTCCTGTGGCCCGCCCCCGCACAACAGCGCGGTGTAGGCGGCCCGCCGCTCGCCACGGTCGGCCAGGTCGTGCGCCCGCCCGCGCACCCGCACGACGCCGAGCGCCGCCGCGACCGGCAACCGCCGCAGCCGGCTCGGCACGTGGAAGATGCGCCCGTCGCCGGTCACGCGCGTGGCGAACTCGACCTTCGCCTCCAGCGTCAGCCGGAAACCGGCGGCGTCGAGAATGCGCCCGGCCGTCTCGAGCGTCGGCGACTTCCTGCCGTGCTCGTAGGCCGACAGCGTCGTGCGCGACGTGCCGCTCACGCTGGCCAGAGTCTTCTGGTTGAGGCTCGCGGCATGCCTGGCCTGCCTGAACAGCAGGCCGCCGCGCTCGGCCCAGAGCGCCACCTCCTGCCGCAGCGCCTGCTCCACCGGCGAAGAGCCCATGTCGCACCTCCGACTCGTATCCGGTCGGATACTGTACGCCATCATGGCACTACGTGACCAGCGGATTGCACAAAGTCAGGCGCGCAACTCCAACATCGTGACCTCGGGCGGAGCCCCCACGCGCACCGGCGGCCCCCAGAACCCTGCGCCCCTGGTCACATAGACCGGCACCCCGTCGACCGTGGCCAGGCCCGACACCACCGGCTGCTGCAGCCCCACCACCAGGTTGAAGGGCGCGAGCTGACCACCGTGCGTGTGCCCCGACAACTGCAGGTCGACGCCGTGACGGGCGGCCTCGGCGACCTGGATGGGCTGGTGGGCGAGCAGCACGGTGCTCCTGCCCGCCGCGCGCCCGCCGAGCGCCTTGCCGAAGTCCGGAGGCTCACCCGCGTCCGCCCCGCCGACGTCGTTGACTCCGGCCAGGTCGAGCACGGCCCCCTGATGCCGGATCTCCACCCGTTCGTTACGCAGAGAGCGTACGCCGAGCTCCGCGAGCTCCTCGATCCACTCGCCGGGGCCTCCGGACACGTAGTACTCGTGGTTACCGGTCACGAAATAGGCCCCGTAGCGGGACTCCAGGTTCTTGAGCGGCCGGGCGAGCGGCCCCAACTCGGCGACCGGCCCGTCCACCAGGTCGCCCACGATCGCCACCACGTCGGCCTCCAAGCCGTTGATCATGCGGACGATGCGCTCGGTGTGCCGCAGCCCTGTCAGCGGTCCCAGGTGTACGTCGCTCACCACGGCGAACCGCAGGCCGCTGAGCCGGGGATCCAGCTTCGGCAACACAACCCTGACCCGCTCGGTCACGGGGTCTCCCAGAGCGGTCGTCATGCCGTACCCGACCGTGCCCAGCGCACCCACGCCGGCTACGGCGGCGGTGGCCCGCCCCAGGAAGAGCCGCCTGCTCATCGGGGCCGCCTCCGGCGGGGGAGGCGCGACCGGCTCGTCCTCGGCGGGACCGCCGGCCCCGGCGAGCACCGGCACCGGCTCAGGCTCGGGAGTCGCGCCCCGCGGAGCGGCCCGTCGCAGCAGCAGCGCCGCCACGGCCCGCGGGATCTCCAGCACGACCAGGATGACGACCAGGTAGAACATCACGGCCACCCAGAGGTAGCCCGGCCAGGCGAGCCAGTGCCCCCACGCCACCCGCGATCCCGCGAACGCCGCGGCGACGAGCAGCACCAAGCCCACCAGGCCCCAGGTCAGCGCCTTGCGCAACCGCCCGGGGCCCGTCGTCGAACGCACCATCCGATGCCACAGATAGAAATGCGCGAGCCCGACGACGCCCAGAAACATCAGGACGAACACACCCTGATGCTACTTACGATTTGGTCGCCGGCTTCTTCGCGGTGGCCTTCTTCGCGGGCGCCTTCCTGGACGACTTCTTCGGCGCGGGAGCCCGCTCACGACGCTCGGCCAGCAACTCCGCCGCCCGCTCGATCGTGATGTCCTCGACCGCGTCGCCCTTGCGCAGGGAGGCGTTCGTCTCGCCGTCGGTGACGTACGGGCCGAACCTGCCCTCCTTCACCACGACCGGCTTCTTCGAGTTGGGGTCGTCGCCCAGCTCACGCAGCGGCGCCGCGGCAGCGGCCCGCCGGCCGCGCTGCTTCGGCTGCGCGAACAGCTCCTTGGCCTGCTCGATGGTGACCGTCAGCAGGTCTTCCTCGCTGCCCAGCGAACGGGAGTCGGTGCCCTTCTTCAGGTAGGGGCCGAACTTGCCGTTGTAGGCCACGACCTCCTCGCCGTCGAGCTCGCCCACCGACCTCGGGATGGACAGCAGCATGAGAGCGTCCTCGAGCGTGATGGTGTCGAGCGACATCGACTTGAACAACGAACTCGTACGCGGCTTCGGCGCGTCGGCCTTCTTGCGCTTCTTCGGCGCCTCGTCCTCCGCCGGCTCCGGCAGGACCTCCGTCACGTACGGCCCGTAACGGCCGTCCTTCGCCACGATCGTGTGACCGGTCGCCTGGTCCTTGCCCAGCTCCCTGTCGCCCGTCGGCCGCGAGAACAGCTCCTCCGCCTTCTCCGCCGTCAGCTCGTCGGGCGTCATGTCCTCGGGCACGTTGACCCGCTGGCCGTCGCGGTCGAGATAGGGGCCGTAGCGCCCGACCCGCAGCACGATGTCGGTGCCTTTCACCGGAAACGAGCTGATCTCCTTGGCGTCGATGTCGCCGAGGTCGGTGACCATCTCCTTCAGGCCCTCGTCGCCGTCGACGCCGTAGTAGAAGCGCTGCAGCTCAGGCACCCGCTCCGCCCGGTCGTTGGCGATGTCGTCGAGCACCTTCTCCATCTCGGCCGTGAAGTCGTAGTCGACCAGGTTGCCGAAATGCTGCTCCAGCAGGTTGACCACCGCGAACGCCAGGAACGACGGCACCAGGGCCGTGCCCTTCTTGAACACGTAGCCGCGGTCGAGGATCGTGCCGATGATCGAGGCGTACGTCGACGGCCGCCCGATCTCGCGGTCCTCCAGCTCCTTGACCAGCGACGCCTCGGTGTATCGGGCGGGCGGCTTGGTCGAGTGACCCGCCACGTCGAGCCGGGACGCGCTGAGCGCGTCGCCCTCGGCCAGGTCGGGCAGCCGCTTCTCCGAGTCGTCGCGGTCGGTCGAAGGATCGTCCGACCCCTCGACGTACGCCTTGAGGAACCCGTAGAACGTGATCGTCCGCCCCGAGGCGCTGAACTCGACGTCCTCGCCCCCCGACGACCGGCCGGCCACCTTGACCGTGATCGACTCGCCGACCGCGTCCTTCATCTGCGACGACACCGTACGCTGCCAGATCAGCTCGTACAGCCGGAACATGTCGCCCGACAGTCCGGTCTCGCCCGGCGTGCGGAACTCCTCGCCCGACGGCCTGATCGCCTCGTGCGCCTCCTGCGCGCTCTTCACCTTGCTGGCGTAGACGCGAGGCTTGTCGGGAACGTACGCGGCGCCGTACAGCTTGAGTGCCTGGGACCGCGCGGCCGCCACCGCCGTCTCCGACAGCGTGATGCTGTCGGTACGCATGTAGGTGATGAAGCCGTTCTCGTAGAGCCGCTGCGCCACCTGCATCGTGTATTTCGCGGAGAACCCCAGCTTCCTGCTGGCCTCCTGCTGCAACGTGGTCGTCCTGAACGGCGCGTAGGGCTTGCGGGTGTACGGCTTGCGCTCGACCGACTTGACCGCGAACGACGAACCCCGCAGCCGGCCCGCCAGCTCACCCGCGGCCGCCTCCGACAGGTGCAGCACGTCGGCGTTCTTCAGCCGGCCGGTGCTGGCGAAGTCGCGCCCCTGCGCCACCCGCCTGCCGTCGACCACGGTCAGCGTCGCGGTGAAGTCGCGCGGCCGCTCCTCCGCCTTGCCGGTGTCGAACAACGCCTGCAGATCCCAGTAGTGGGCAGGCGTGAACGCCATACGGTCGCGCTCGCGCTCCACCACCAGGCGCGTCGCCACCGACTGCACGCGGCCCGCCGACAGACGCGGCTTGACCTTCTTCCACAGGACGGGACTGACCTCGTAGCCGTAGAGCCGGTCGAGGATGCGGCGCGTCTCCTGGGCGTCCACCAGGCGCAGGTTGAGGTCGCGCGGGTTGGCCACGGCGTCCTGGATCGCCTGCTGGGTGATCTCGTGGAAGACCATGCGGTGCACGGGGACCTTGGGCTTGAGCACCTCGCGCAGGTGCCAGGCGATCGCCTCGCCCTCGCGGTCCTCGTCAGTGGCGAGATAGAGCTCGTCGGCGTCCTTCAGCAGCTGCCGCAGCTTGTTGACCTGCGATCGTTTGTCGGGGTTGACGACGTACAGCGGCTCGAACTCGTGCTCGACATTCACCCCGAGCCGTGCCCAAGGCGCTCCCTTGTACTTCTCAGGGATGTCGTCGGCCTTCTCCGGCAGGTCGCGGATGTGGCCGATGCTCGATTCGACGATGTAGCCGCGCCCGAGGTAGCCCGCGATGGTCTTCGCCTTGGCGGGCGACTCGACTATCACCAGGCGTGTTCCGCCGGCGCTGCCGTTCTTGGCTGGCACGCTGCTTCCTACCTCGCTGTTCGCTAGCTAATCCCCCTGCCGGGAGTCGGCACAGACTGAAAAGGTAACCCGACTCGCGGAAATTTCCTTCCCCCCGGGCTACCCACTGGCTTCCGGGTCCACCCACAAGCACGCAGAATAAGGCTCATCGAGCGGCATGGCGCCCTGACCCACCCTGGAGACTAATCGTTGTGCTCGACTACTCCTACATGGATATCTTCATTCCGCGCGACCTCACTCGCGAAGCAGCACGTCAACTGCTGACCGAACACGCAGAGTACGGTCAGTGGGAGCTCGCGCGCGTACGCGTACACCCCGACGGGAGCCGGCACGTACGCCTGCGCCGGAAGATCATGCGAGTCCGGCGCACCCTCTGAACCCGAACGCGGAAATGGCTTTGCCCGCCCCGGGCCGCGCCCCCGGAACGGGCAAAGCATCTCTCGCCGACCGCTCGCCGGACGCGAGGGTCAGCCGATCTGGTCAGGCGCGGTCAGGCGCCTGCGCTGTCCTGCTGGATCGCTTACGGCTTCCTGCTCAGTGCTTGCGGCTCGGACGGAACCGGCGGGCGGTCGCGAACAGGGTCGCCGAGGCGGCGAACAGGCCGCCCAGCATGAGGGCGAGCAGCGAGCCGGAGTTCATCCCGGTCACGCCGGCCGGCTGCTCGGCGCTCATCAGGCCCAGGTTGCCGACGGGCAGGCTGCGAGTGGCGGAGGTCACCGCGCCGCCGACCGGGGTCGAGGCGACCAGCGACGTCGCCGGAGCGAGCGGCGAAGCGGCGCCGGAGGGCCGGGCGCGACCCGCCCTGTCAGCCGGCGCGGCGGACGCGGCGGTCCGCTTCGGGCTGACCGCGGTGCGCTTGGGCTTGGCCGGGGTCACGGCGGTCCGCTTGGGCTTGGCCGGGGTCTTCGCCTGACCGGGGTTGGCCGGGGTCGTCGCCTGAGTGGGCAGCCCCGGCAGGCCGGGCAGACTCGGCAGGCCCAGCGTGCGGGAGGCGTCCTCGACGAGGGGCAGCGAGGTCAGGCCGCCACCCTGCAGCTTGGCGACATCGCCGACGCCACCGACGTCGGGCGTACCGCCCAGGACCGGCACGGCCGGGACCACAGGCAGTACGCCGCCCTTGGCCGCCGCGAACCTGGTGCGGCCCAAGTGCTCGTAGCCGCTGTGGCCTCCGTGGCCCGGCTTGCCGACGTGCGCCCCGCCGAGGCACCCGGCGGCGGCATCGCCCAGCACGGCCACGGCGTTGCCGCAGACGTTGACCGGCGCGGTGATCGGCGCCACGACCTGGTTGCCGCCGAGGATGCTCGCGTTGCCCGACGTACGGTTGCCGCCCGCGCCCCTGCCCGGGTTCTTCACGTGCGCGCCGCCCTTGCAGCCGGCGAACGCCCGCCCGACCAGCGCCACCGCGTTGCCGCAGACGTTGACCGGCGCGGTGATCGGCGCGACGACCTGGTTGCCCGCCAGGACGCCCGCCCGGCCCGAGGTGCGGTTGCCGCCCGTACCCTTGCCCGAGTTGTGCGCCGTCGCCCCACCCGCGCACCCGGCCGTGGCGTTGCCCACGGCGTTGCCGCAGACATTGATCGGCAGGCTGATCGGGGCCACGACCTGGTTGCCGCTGCCCACCCCGAACCGGCCGTCGGTGTCGTTGCCGCGCGAGCCCACGTGACCGCCGTGGTGGTAGCCGCGCTTGGGGCCGCCGTTGGTGACCGACGAACCACCCTTGCAGCCGGAGAACGCCCGCCCCACGACCGCGACCGAGTTGCCGCAGATGTTGATCGGGGCGCTGATCGGGGCCACGACCTGGTTGCCGCCGAGAATGCTCGCCCGGCCCGACGTACGGTTGCCGCCGGGGCCGCCCTTGCCGGAGTTCTTCACCGTGGCGCCGCCCTTGCAGCCCGCCGTCGCGCCGCCGAAGATCGCGACCGCGTTGCCACAGGCGTTGATCGGGGCGCTGATCGGCGCGTCGACCTGGTTGCCGCCGAGAATGCTCGCATCGCCCGACGTACGGTTGCCGCCCGTATTGCCCCTGCCCTGGTGGCGTACCTCGGCCCCGCCCTTGCAGCCCGCGTCGGACCTGCCGATCAGCGAGACCGCGTTGCCACAGGCGTTGACCGGCGCGCTGATCGGCGCGTCGACCTGGTTGCCGCCGAGAATGCTCGCGTTGCCCGACGTGCGGTTGGGGTTGCCTCCGCCGCCGCGGTTGTTCACGACCTCGGCGCCGCCCTGCGAGGAGGCCTCCGACGAGCCGATCGCGGCGACGGAGTTGCCGCTGATGTCGATGGGCAGCGAGATAGGCAGGTCGACCTGGTTGCCGCCGCCGACGGACGCGTCGCCCGAGGTGTCGGCCAGCGCGGTGCCGCTGCCGCCGAACGACATGACGGCCACTGCGAGAAGGGCCGCAGGGGTCGATGCCTTCGCCCACGTACGCATATCGATGCTCCTTGTGGTTCTTGGGGGGATTACCTGAACGGTTCGCGGACAGCCCGAGGCCGTGCGAGGTTTCGCGCACAGCGGAGACCTCGGATTCGCGAACCAGCTGAACTGACGTGTTCACCCGCCGGCGGAGGGGATCGATGCCGCGCTCCGCCGCGTCGACGCGTTGCCGCGTTGCCGTGTTGCCGTGTTGCCGTGTTGTTCAGAGAACGGGCCCGGCGGGGGTCGAGGTGCCTGCGACGTACTCCGTCGCGAAAGACCGACCGGCGCCCGGGCGGGGATCAGTCAGGTGAGAAAGAAGGGTCGTCCGCCGCTGTGCGGACGACGGGGGGCAGCACGTACGCCGGAGGTGAGCGCCGTGCCTCGAGCCGCGGGTCGAACACTGACCTCGCGACGTCCCCAGTGGCGGACCCGAACGGGCCGCTGCCACCGCCGTTGGGCACCAAGCCGTTGGTGTCCAGGATCTTGCCGGCGGTGGACGGTGTCGGCAGGCCAGGATCCTGCTGGCTGTTGAGGCCGTCGACCGTGCGCCCCGCCATGGCTTCGGCGTTGTCTGACGCCGAGACATGACCGGGGCCGAGGGAGGCGGCCGACGCGCCGACTTCTGAGACCGCGGAGGGGACCGCGGGCATCTCGGCCACAGGCGTGCCCATGTCCGTTGCGGACACTGGCGTGCCCATGTCCGTTGCGGACTCGTACGAGTCCGTGGCCGCCACGGACTCGTACAAGTCCGTGGCCGTTGCGGACGCGGACAGCTCCGCGGCCGACGTTCCGGACGCGGGAACCCCCGCAGCCGATGTTGAGTGGGACGCTCCCGTCGCCGCGGTGGAGTCCGCAGCCGCCGGAGCAGCGGTGAGCATGCCGAACAGAACAGCGAGCAACCATCCGGCGGCCACGAGGGAACCGACGGCGGTTGCCCGCAGGACGAGCCGACGGGCACCAGCCGCGAACCGCGCCATCCGGTCGACCCGATCGGTGGCCTTGTCCTGCCCTTGGGAGGCCACGGACAGGCGACACACAGCGGGGGACCTCTCCCCCGGCTGATGCATCGCCGCGCGCGCCACGTGACCTCCCGAATTCCCAGAACCCTTCCTCAGCGTTGACGAGGCCGGTCCGTGGACTCACCCCTCAACGGTCCGTAACCGTAGCAGCACTCAAGGTTGTCGCAAGGCCTTTTCGCCGCAGCACCAGGAAATCGCCAACGCCACATAGCCCAAACCATCCCCAACAGGCCCAATGCCCTCTGGCGTACGTCATGAGCACGCCATCAGGCGCCCCGCCACGCACCATCACCCGGCATACCCGCACTCCTGCAGCCGCCTTTCGGCGAGAGCCCGGATTCTCGGTATGACTCACCCCTCAGAGTTTGCTAGCCTTACTGAGCCGACGCGGGATGACGGTCCAGCGTGCAGGCACCAAGTCCGGGTGGCGGAATAGGCAGACGCGCTAGCTTGAGGTGCTAGTGCCCAGTGATGGGCATGGGGGTTCAAGTCCCCCCTCGGACACGCACTCTGGTACATGTTGGGCCTCGCTTCGACTGTGACAACCCTCCCCGAGGGGTCATAGATGAGGTGGAGGCCCATCTGTTTGTAGAGGTCGTTCCTGTCCGCAGGATCGGCCTTCATCAGGATCTTGGGAAACTCGGCCATCGCCGGAATCATCTCCTTGATCTCCTTCTCTGTGATCTCACGCTTCCTGTTGATCGTCCGCATGCGTCCTTCGGCCTGCATGCGTTCGGCCCGGGTTTCGGCCATCCACTTGCCGACCTCCTGCGGGTCACCGCCCGCGTCCAGGGTCGCCCTGTAACGAGCCATCCGCTGATCGCAGTCGTCGATCGTCTTGCGGGCGGCTTCGATGGCGATGCGATCCATCTCGTTTGTCTGGGCGTCCATGAGAGCCCGGACCGTCTCCTCCAGAGCGGCTGGGTCAAAGATCCGGCCGAGCCACGGATCCAGCTCCGCGAGGATGTGGTCCTCGCGGACGTAGACGGTACGTGGATGCTCGATCTTGTTCGCCAAGGCGTACTCGACGGGAAACTTGCACCTGTAGTGGGCGCGGCCGTTGTTCCAGGTGCCTTCCATGCGCCGCTCGCACACGCCGCAGTGGAGCAGGTGGCGGAGGACGTAGGGGCGCGGGGTCCTTCGGGGTTTGCGCTGCTTCGCCGGCCGCCCGTTGGCCGACAGCAGCGCCTGTGCCTTCTCGAACGTCTCGGTGTCGATGAGCGGCTCGTGGACGACCGCCTCCGACCAGACCCACTGCTCTTCGGAGTTCCACTTCAGTTTGGTCACGTGCCCCTGGGTGACGTCGTTGACGTCCAGGAGCTCCTCCTGCTTGTGCTGCTTGTTCCAGACCTGGCGACCCGTGTAGCGCGGGTTGAGGAGGATCGCTCGAACCGCCGACTTGGACCAGGCGACCCCCGAGCGGTGTCGATTGCGGGCCCTGTCGTAGGCGGACGGGCATGGGATGCCCTCCTTGGTCAGCCCTTCGGCGATCAGGTAGAGGCCCTGTCCCTGAACGAAGTCCTCGAAGATCCTTGCCACGTAGGGAGCTGTCAGCGGGTCCGGCTCCAGGCGGTGGAGCCGCTTTCCGTCGGCGGCCTTGCTCGGGTTGGGATGGGGTCCCGCATCCATCAGGCGGTAACCGTACGGCGGGCGACCGCCCAGAAAACGTCCTTCGATCTTCGCCTGCGCTTCCATGGTGGTGCGGACGCGCATCTTGATGCGGTTGCGCTCCCCTTTGCTGATCCCGCCGAACATCAGCATGATCAGCTCGTGCGCTTCGTTGGTGGGGTCGATCGCCCCGCCGACCTCGGGCACCCACAAGGGCACTCCGTAGTGGTTGAAGAGCTCAAAGGTGTTGCCGAACTGGTTACCGTAGAAGGCGCGTTGAGGCTCCCCGACCACGACGGCGTCGAACCCGCGGTTCGGGTTTCGCAGCTCACCGAGCAGGATGGCCGCCTGCGGCCTGCGTTGCGGCGGGATCGATCGGGACTTGTCGATGTCGAAGAACTCCGCGACGATCACACCTCCACGAGGCTCGATCAGCGCTCGTGACCGCGACAGTTGCCAGTTTCTCGACGAGGTGGGGTCCTGGTTGTCCTCCGTGGACACCCGCCCCCAGAAGGCGAACGGGATCATTCAGTCTTCCTCCCTTACTGCTGACGTCGTGTCAGCGCCGTTCCATGTCAGGAGAATGCGCAGGAGCGCACGAGCAGCCCCGGCGGTCAGAGACGGGCTCGTCTCGGGTACCTCCACTCGCAGTTCGCGCCTGGGCCCAGCGCTTCCGCCGCCCGAGGGGACCCGTGCGGGCCCTGCAGGGTACGCCTCCGTGGTCATTTCCTGAGGCCCTGAGCAGGCCCTTTGTGGCTGTTCAGACACCCTGGCCCTCCGCATCCGTGAAGCGGGTACGGGCCAGGTCGCAGTAGGCGGCGTTCAGTTCGATGCCGGCGAAGGTGCGGCCGAGTTGCCGGGCGGCTATGCCGGTGGTGCCGCTGCCCATGAAGGGGTCCAGGACCTTGCCGCCGGGGCGGCAGCCGACGGCAATGGCCCGCAGCGGGATGTCGATCGGGAAGGCGGCGAAGTGGGCTGCCTTGAGTGGGCGGGTGGGGATCGACCACACGTCCCCGGGGTTCCGCCCGCCCGGGTGGCAGGCGGTGTGCCGCTCGCCCGTGGGCCGCATTGCCGCCCCATGGCGCGGGCCTGCCGCGTCCTGGCCGGTCGTGCCGTACTTGCCGGGTGGCGGCCAAGGGGTGGTGATGCTGTTCGGCTTTGTGCCGCCCGAGCGTGACCGTCTGGTGATCGGGCGGTCGCCGGTGTAGGGCTGGCGGATCGGGTCCAGGTCGAAGCCGTAGCGCCGCTGTTTGACCAGCAGGAAGATCAGCTCGTACCGGTTGGACAGGCGATCACGGACGGACTGCGGCATCGCGTTCGGTTTGTGCCACACGATGGCGTTGCGCAGGATCCAGCCGTCCTCTTGCAGGGCGAAGGCGACGCGCCAGGGCATGCCGATCAGGTTCTTCGGCGGTACCGACCGGCGGGCTTTCGGCCGTACGAGGGGCTGGCGCGGGTTGAAGTCCGCGCCGCGGGCACAGCCGTCGGAGTTGGCGGCGTAGAGGTCGCCAAGGTTGAGCCAGCAGGTTCCCTCATCCGCCAGGACCCTGCGGACTTCGGCGAAGGCGGAGCGCAGGTTCTCCACGTACGCCTCGACAGTGGGTTCCTGACCGTACTGGCCGTCGCAGTAGTGCCGCAGCCCCCAGTACGGAGGACTCGTCACGATGCAGTCCACCGAGCCCGCGGGCATCTCGGAGCGCACCTGCCGGGCGTCGCCGTGGTAGATGGCGGCCTGGTCGTCGTGCCAGTACGGCTGCCTCAATACGGTCATCGGCAGCCCCCGACCGTCCGGGCCACCCACAGCGCCTCACTCGCGCGCGCAGCACCGGGGTAGGCGCCGACGACCATCCGCCGGTAGCCCTTGACCCGGGCCGCCCACCACGTCGCCCCCACGAGCGCTCGTTCGGCGCCCGGTGTGCCGTCGGTGGCCAGGCAGCAGATCTCCACCGTGGAGCCGTCGTCGTCTCGCCACGAGCGGGGCGGGCCGGCGAACACGACGCCGACCAGCGTCGCGTTGCCGTTGCGGACGCCGAGGACGAATTCGGCGTCGGTGGGCGCGAGAGGGTAACGGTGTGTCCAGGCGGTGAAGGCCCGAGCGGTCTGAAGCCTGATCGGTGAAATGACCAGGCGCCGGGCTTCTGGCTGAGCGGGATTGGTCAGTTTGCGGTTGTTGATGCTCGCGAAGATGTCATTCGACTTCTCCATCGCTGTTGTCGGGACACGGTTTCCGGATGCGCGCCTCCAGCACCGCGATCACGGTGTTGGTGGCGTGTGACCAGGCAAGCAGCGGGCTCAGAAGTCGCTCAGAAACAAGGGTGCACGACCGCTGACCCAGTCCTGGTGGCACTTCTTCTGAGAAATTTCTGAGCCCATTCCCAACGCCTCTCTGAGTGGTTTCTGAGGAGCTGCGTAGACCGGTTTCGAGACCACGGGAGCTTTCTCGAATCGGAGCACGACATGAGCGCACATCGCCTCACCGAATCGCCCTTGGACACGGCGGAGACCTCGTTTCGACTGCTGAGCACCGGCCCCGGATGCCTGTCCTTGGACTGCACGGCGTTCGCGCCCGGCCTGCCTCGCGGGCCGATCGAGCTGCTGGAGTTGCGTGTGCTGCTCACCAGCCAGAACGTCACCGAGCAGGCCAGAGACGCCGTCTGGACGGAGCTCGTCGCCCGGGCCAGGCAACCGCAATCGGCCTGGACCGTCGCCGCCGCCGGCATGGCGATGCCAGCCCTTCGCAGGACCGCCCTCTCCCTGACACGCGAGCTGGCGTGTGGAGACCCTGTGGACGTCGACATCGCGATCCTGGCCGGGTTCCTGCGGGCCCTGCACCGCGTGGACACCGACCTGCCCCACATCCGGCGCCGCCTCTGCGAGGCGGCCCGCTGCTCGGGCGAGAGCGCTCGCCGCTACCTGCTGGCCAAGGCTGAGCGGCAGCGGCAGGACGGTGAGCCGCCGCCTGCGGGCCGCCCGTGGCACCACCCCGATCTGGTCCTCCTCGACGCCGTCGACGACGGGATGCTCAACGAGCTCGACGCCGAGCTGATCATGCTCACCCGGCTGCAGGACGTACCTCTGCGAGACGGCGGCCTCGTCCTGCGGCCGCAGAACCGGCACGACGCCTCGCAGGTCAGCAGGCTGTGGCTGCCGGACACCGAACCCACCCCGCCTTCCCCCACCTCTTCCGCGCGGAGCCAGGAAACTTCGGATGCAGACACGGCAACCGAGCTGAAGGGAGGCAGGGACACCACCCCTGGCTCCGCGCGGATCTCTCCCAATCACCCGTCCGTCGCCGGCCGAGCCAGGGGGCGGCACACGCGGCAACCCCGGTCCGGGAAGCGCTGCCTGCGTGGCCTTGTCCTGTCGGTCGTTGCCGCGGCGGCAATCGCTGTGCTGCTGGTTGCCGTGGTGGCGACCGCGGCGCTGGCCGCCGCGCCGGCCGACCTGAACACGGTGTTCACCAACCTGCGGAACTGGCTGATCGGCCTGCTGGCCACGCTTGCCACCCTCATGCTGACCGTCGGCGGGCTGCGCTATCTGATCGCCGGCGGCGACCCCGGGGAGATCCAGAAGGCCAAGGCAGCACTGAAAGCAGCGGCGTTCGGATACGCGCTCGCGGTGCTGGCGCCGCTGTTCATGAGCGTGCTCAAGCGCATAGTGGGCGGTTGACCGCCATGCCACGCCTCGCCAGCACCGTTGCCGTCATCTCCGGATGTGTTGCCGCTATGGCGGCAGCCCCTGCCGCCGCCACCCCTTCGCCGACGCCCTCCCCTGTGCCTTCTCCGCCGTTGTTGCCGCCGGGGGATGTCCCCATCGGGAGTACCAGGTCGATGTTCGGTATCGGGGACTGGATCGCGGGCTGGATCAACTCGTGGTTCGCGAACCTGGTGACGCTGGCGGTCGAGCCGATGCTGAAGGTCCTGTCGATGACGCTGCTCGCCACACCGGACGTGGCCGCCAGCCCCAGGGTGTACGACCTGTGGCAGGCGAGCGCTGTGATCGCCAACAGCGCGTTCGTGCTGCTGGCCACGATCGGCGCGATCGCGGCGATGGGGCACGAGACGGTCCAGACCCGGTACGCGGTCAAAGAGGTGCTGCCCCGGCTGCTGGTCGCCGTCCTGGCCACGAACACGAGCTTCACCATCTGCGGAAAGATCATCGAGCTGGCCAACGCGCTGTCACAGGCGCTGCTCGGTCAGGACTTCGACGGCCGGCGGGCATTGACGACGCTCCGGTTCATGATCGTTCCTCCGGCGCAGGACGAGAGCTTCTACATCCTGCTCGCGCTGGTCGCGGTCATCCTGCTGACCCTGCTGCTGATCACCTTCGTGATGCGCGCCGCGCTGGTGCTGCTGCTGGTCGTGGCCGCTCCGCTGGCGCTCGCCTGCCTGGCGCTCCCGTACACCGATGGCCTGGCAAGGTTCTGGTGGCGGGCCTTCACCGGGCTGCTGACCGTTCAGGTGGCGCAGTCGCTGGCGCTGGTGATGACGGTACGGATCTTCTTCAACCAGGACGGGCGCCTGGTGCTCGGGCTCATACCGTCTGGCCAGCTCATCAACCTGGTCCTTGCCATCTGCATGTTGATCATCCTGGTCCGCATACCTCGCTGGGTCACGCGGCGGCTCTTCGCCCAGACGGCCGGGCGCGGCTCGACGATCACGCGCATCGTCAAGTACGCCCTGGCCTACAAGCTCACCTCACCCGTGCTGAACGCCCTGCACCTGGGCCGGGGAGCTCGTGCCTCTGCCGGTGTCCGGACATCTCACGGGATGCAGGGCAGGGTGCTGCCCCCACGCCGTCCACCCGGTGGCGGCCCACCCGGTCCCGCTGGTCAGCGCGGACCGCAGCCGCCCTCCGGACCTCCATCCCAAGGCGGCCAGGGCAAACGCTCACCGGCCGGCACCCGCTCCCAGCGGAACACGACGGTGGTCACACCCTCGTCGTCCGCGCCGCCGGTCCGCGTCACGAACACCAGCGCTAAGCCCCAGCGCTGGGTGCAACAGCCGGGCTCGACCGGCCAGAGGTCGTCCGAGCACCACCCTCCTTCCCGACCTCGGCCTCCAGTTCCGCCGGCCGTGTTCCTGCCGCCCGTCTACCCCGGCAACACCACGGCTCCGCGACGGCGTACCCCGCCTGATGCGGGAGGTGAGCGCAGGTGAGCTGGCCGACCCGGATCCCCGCCGACGTGGAGCAGGACGACCGGATCGTCGGCGGGTTCACCGCCCGTCAGGTGGCCATTCTCGGCGGCACCGCGGCCCTGCTGTACGGCGCGTACCTGATCGCCGGCGAGCGCATCGGGCTGCTGGTGTTCGCCGCCGGAGCTCTGCCGGTCGCGGTGGCGGGGCTGCTGCTGGCCGTCGGGCGGCGTGACGGTGTACCGCTGGACCGTTATCTGCTGGCCGCGCTGCGCCACCTGTTCACGCCGAAGGCTCTGACCTCCTCGCTCGACCAGACTCCGGCGGCTCCGAAGTGGGTGGCCGCTCGCACCGCCGCCCGTTCGGCTCCACTGCGGCTGCCTGCTCGCGGGGTGATCGGGGACGGGCTGATCGATCTCGGCCCGGACGGCGTCGCCGCAGTGGCGGAAGTGTCCACGGTGAGCTTCGCCCTGCGAACGCCCGAGGAGCAGGACGCGCTCGTGGCGACGTTCGGACGCTGGCTCAACTCGCTGTCCGGTCCGGCGCAGATCTTGCTGCGCGCCCAGCGGGTGGACCTCGCTCCGGCGATCAACCAGCTGGTGAAGGGCACCGGTGATCTGGCTCATCCGGCGTTGACGGCCGCCGCGCACGGGCACGCCTCATTCCTGGCTGATCTGTCCGCCCGGCATGACCTGCTCCGCCGCCAGGTCCTGCTGATCGTGCGCGAGCCCTGCGACGGCGGGCAGGACGCGGCGGCGGCGCGTGCGCTGCGGCGGGTGGAGGAGGCCACGCGCCTGCTGCCGGGCTGCGGAATCACGGTCCGGCTGCTGAACGCCGGGGCCACGAGCGCCGTACTGGCGTCCTGCTTCGACCCGGCCGCGCCGCCCCTGCCTGCCGATCAGCTCGCCTCGCCCGGCGAGGTCATCACGAAGGGAGAGCACCGGTGAAACTTCGACGTACACGGTCAAATCGCGGAGGGCTGGGGCCGCAGGCGGTGCTGGTCCGGCCGTCCCATTTGCGGGTGGGCGGTGGGTTGTGCGCGACGCTGGCTGTCAGCGGATATCCGCGGGAGGTCCACTCCGGGTGGCTGGAGCCGCTGCTGACCTACCCCGGCCGTCTGGACGTGTCGCTGCACGTGGATCCGGTGCCGTCCCTGGTCGCCGCCGACCGGCTGCGCAAGCAACTGGCCCGGCTGGAGTCCGGGCTGCGCAGCGACCAGCAGCACGGACGGCTCCTCGACCCGAGCGCAGAGGTGGCCGCCGAGGACGCCCAGGACCTCGCCTCGCGCATCGCGCGCGGGCAGGCCCGGCTGTTCCGCGTCTCGATCTACCTGACCGTCCACGCGACCAGCCAGAACGAGCTGGACGAGGCGTGTGCCCAGGTGCGCGCGCTGGCCGCGTCCCTGCTCCTGGACGCCCGCCAGGTCGCCTTCCGCCAGCTGCAGGGCTGGGTGTCGTCGCTGCCGGTGGCCTTCGACAATTTGGGAGCCACCCGTACGTTCGACACCCCGGCCCTGGCTGCCGCGTTCCCGTTCACCAGCCCCGACCTCACCGCCGAGACGGGACCGACCGCGGTGCTGTACGGGGCGAACGCGGCCAGCGCCTCCCTGGTGACCTGGGACCGGTTCGCCCAGCCCAACCACAACTCGGCCATCATCGCCAGCAGCGGCGCCGGCAAGTCGTACCTGGCCAAGCTGGAAGCACTCCGCTCGCTGTACACCGGGGTCGAGGTCGCGGTCATCGACCCCGAGGACGAGTACGCCCGGCTGTGCGAGGCGGTCGGCGGCGCCTACCTACACCTGGGCGCGCCGGACGTCAGGCTCAACCCCTTCGACCTGCCCGCCGACCGACGGGACGCGCTGACCCGCAGGGTGCTGTTCCTGCACACGCTCGTCGCGGTCATGCTCGGCGAACCACTCGACAAGACCGGCAAGGCCGCGCTCGATCGGGCGATTCTCGCCACGTACAAGCAGGCCGGGATCACCTTCGATCCGGGCACCTGGGACCGTCCGGCGCCGCTGATGCGCGATCTGGTAACCGCCCTTACCGAAGATGTGGACGTCCGGGGCGAGATCGCCGCCGGACTGGCGCCGTACGTGACGGGGAGCCACCGACGCCTCTTCGACGGGCCCACCACCACGCGGCCCGACTCCCACCTCATCGTGTTCTCCCTGCGGGACCTTCCCGAGGAGCTCAAGGCGGTCGGGACGCTGCTCACCCTGGACGCTGTCTGGCGGCGCGTGTCCAATCCGGACCAGCGGCGTCCACGACTCGTCGTGGTCGACGAGGCGTGGCTGCTCATGAAGGATCCCGAAGGAGCCAAGTTCCTGCTCCGGATGGCGAAGGCGGCCCGCAAGCTCTGGGCCGGGCTCTCGGTGGTCACCCAAGATGCCGCCGACCTGCTCGGCTCCCCCGTCGGACAGGCGATCATCGCCAACTCCGCCACCCAGATCCTGCTCCGGCAGGCACCGCAGGCCATCGACGCGGTCACCGACGCCTTCAACCTGTCCGAGGGCGAACGCCAGCTCCTGCTGTCCGCCGAACGCGGCACCGGCCTGCTGGCCGCCGACTCCGGCGCCTCCCGCGTCGCCTTCCACGTCCTGGCCAGCGCCGGCGAACACCGCCTGGTCACCTCCTCCCCGCAGGAACTCGCCCAGTACGACGAGGAGGATCTGTGACCTTCCGTGATCTCGACCCGGATCTCCTGCTGGACGTCGTCCTGACGTGGCTGCACGGGCACGGCACGTCTATCGCGATCCTGGTTCCGTCCAGCGTGTTCACGGTGAGTCTGGGCCGGTTCGTGCTCCTGCGGCTACGTCACCGCACGACGGTTCGAGGGGCGCGCTGTCTGGAGCTTCTGGCTCCACCGGCTGCGGACCTGCCCGGCGCCGAGGCGTTGTGGGGCAACCTCCTCGGGCTGCTACGTCCGGCTTGGAAGCGGTTCCTGTTCGGCCAGCCGCACCTGACCTTCGAATACCACTTCGGAGCGGGTGGAGTGCGGATCCTCATGTGGGTCCCCGGCACCGTCCCGCAGCATCTGGTGGACCACGCGGTCGAAGCCGCCTGGCCCTCCGCGCGCACCACCGTGGTGGAGGCTGATCCGCCGGTGCCGCTCAGCGGGCGGACCACCGGCGGGCGGTTCGTGATCGCCCGTGAGGAGCGCCTGCCTATCCGCGACGGCCACGACCACGATCCTCTACGAGCGCTGCTCGGCGCCGGCGTGGGCATGCCTGCCTGGCAGCATGCCGCCGTACAGGTTCTGGCCCGTCCTGCCACCGGCGGTCGCCTGTCCCGTCCGGGCCTTCCCGTCGCGCTGGTGCGCGCCGTCCTCGACCTCGTCGTTCCCGACCGTTCCCGTACGCATCGCGAGCCCGATCACGCCGTACGGCTGGAGCACTACGCCGAAGCCCGCGCCATCCGCGACAAGGCCCTCCAGCCCCGCTACGAAGTGGCCATCCGCTACGCCGTCCAGGCAGACGACGGCGGCACGGCCTCGCTACGACGCCAAGCCATCCGCGGGCGGGCGCACGCGATCGCCGCCGCCTTCGCCCTGTACTCCGGCCACAACCGGCTCGAACGACGCCGACTGATCCGGCCAGGCCATGCGCTGGCCGCCCGCCGCCTCGGACGCGGCTTCCTGCTGTCGATCCCCGAACTGGCCGCGCTCGCGCACCTGCCGACCGACCCCGCCGTCCCCGGCCTGCAACGGGCCAGAGCCAACACGGTCGCCCCCACGCCGCAGGTCGCCCAGCACGGCAAGGTGCTCGGCACCGCCGACGCCGGCCATCAACGCCCGGTCGCGCTGCGCGTACCCGACTCCTGCCACCACGCGCACATCCTCGGCCCGAACGGCACCGGCAAGAGCACCCTGCTCGCCCACATGATCCTGTCCGACATCCAGGCCGGACGCGGCGTCGCCGTCATCGACGCCAAAGGCGACCTCGTCGCCGACCTCCTCGGCCTCATCCCGGAAGAAGCCGGACAGCGCATCGCGCTCATCGACCCCGACGACCCACATTCCCGGCCCGCACTCAACGTCCTGGCAGGCCCGAACCCCGACACCCTCACCGACAACCTGGTCGGCATCTTCCACAAGATCTACGCCGACTCGTGGGGGCCACGCAGCGACGACATCATGCGCGGTTGCGCCCTGACCCTGTCCCGCAGCGGCGGCACCCTCGCCGACATCCCCGCCCTGCTCACCGAGCCCGCCTACCGCCACCAGCTCACCGCGCAGTTGAACGACCCGTTCCTCGCCGGGTTCTGGAACTGGTACGAACGCCTGTCCGAGCAGGCCCAGTCCCACGTCACCGCGCCGATCATGAACAAGCTTCGCGCGTTCCTGCTCCGCCCGTTCGTCCGCGACATCCTCGGCTCCGCCCAGTCCACCTTCGACGTCGGCGACGTCCTGGACGGCAAGATCCTGCTCGCCCGCCTGCCCAAAGGCGTGCTCGGCGACGACACCGTCCGCCTGCTCGGCTCACTCCTGCTCGCCCAGGTATGGCAGGCCGCCTCCCACCGCGCCCGCCTCGGCCGCAGCCGCGCCCCTTCGGCCCTGTACGTCGACGAGACCCAGAACTTTCTCAACCTCCCCCGCGCCCTGTCCGACATGCTCGCCGAAGCCCGCGCCTACGGCCTGTCGATCGTGCTCGCCCACCAGCACCTGGCCCAGCTCCCCCGCGACCTCCACCAGGCCATCAGCTCGGACGCCCGCAACAAGATCTACTTCACTCTGTCTCCCGAAGACGCCCGCGACACCGAACACCACTTCAGCCCGTACCTCAGCCGCCACGACCTGGCCAACCTCGGCGCCTACCAAGCCGCCGCCCGCC